>WQZZ01000070.1 GCA_009780485.1 Defluviitaleaceae bacterium
AATTTTGAATCCTAGCAAAGCTAGGTGGGTTTCCTGTTGATGGCTTTTGACTTCCCCTGTGGAGCGGCAAATTGCCGAAACTCGTAGTGCTTGGGGCCTGTCATACACCTTCAAACTAAATCCGGAATCCCTTTGTACAAATGTAGGTTCAAAATATGGGCTGGCGAACATCCCAGGAAATTAACTGTTATGGTTTTTAAGTTGTCTTGTCGAGTTCTATTTGTGCTTGTAACAATTTACACAAACAACCTATGAAAATAGTCGGCTTGCCTATCGGTCATGCCTGCACAATCACTCTCTTGTATAGAATTAGTTATTTATAACTCCATTATACACGAAACCAGCGTCCCCGTCAACAGTTACTATAATATTATTGTGAATAATACTTGTAACCAGCTCATTGCTGATAATGAGGGGCTTTTTAAGGGCTTTGCAGGCAATTTCTGCATGGCTGTGGTCTATTGGCTGGTCACTTCCTACGACGACCGCCCCTGCTTTTCGGATATAATCCATCAAATCATCGTTGGTGGTAGTTGTCACCAAAATATCACCTTCCACGAACTTTTTATCATGCCCCTCTGATGGGCGGAAAATGACGGTTTTGCCCACCACGGTACCTGTGCCAATGCCCTGTCCACGTGTTAGCACATTGCCTAAAACATGGACTTTTATAAGGTTTGTAGAACCAGAAACACCCACAGGCACACCAGCCACAATCACCACGGCATCGCCATTTTTAGCAAGTCCAGCGTCCATGGCTTTGATGGCGGCAAGCTCAAATAATTCATTTTCGTTATGTGCCATGTCTGAACGTGAAGAAACAATGCCCCATAAAAGCGACATCTGTCGCCATAAGGTGTCGCTGGTGGCAACGGCAATGGCGGGGCAAGCAGGGCGGAATTTTGCCACCATGCGGGCGGTAAAACCTGATTTTGTGACAGTGGCAACACAAGCCGCCCCCAGTTCTTGGGCGATGTTTGTAGCGGCGTGGGTTATGGCATTGGTGATATTTACCACATGGTCGCCACCCCATCGTTTTAATTGCTTGGTATAATCCACACCACCTTCAATTTCACGGGCAATTCTATCCATCATTTTAACACTTTCGATGGGATACGCCCCTTTTGCCGTTTCACCAGAAAGCATAATTGCATCTGTGCCGTCAAAAATAGCATTTGCTACATCATTGGCTTCTGCACGGGTTGGGCGTGGATTTGACACCATAGACTCCAACATTTGGGTTGCTGTAATAACGGGCTTGCCCACTTTGTTGGCTTCCTTAATCATATATTTTTGGATGAGAGGCACCTCCTCGGGCGGAATTTCCACGCCCATATCCCCTCTAGCAACCATTATACTGTCAGCAACTTCCAAAATAGACTTAAGGTTGTTTACCCCTTCACGGTTTTCGATTTTGGCAATAATAAGAATTTCACTACCACCATTGTCCTCCAAAACTTGGCGAATTTCAAGTACGTCCTTTGCCGTACGCACAAAAGAAGCCGCCACAAAGTCCAAATTGTGTTTAATGCCGAATTTAATGTCCTCAATATCCTGCTCTGTTAGAGAGGGCAAAGAAACATTGGCTTCTGGCAGGTTGATGCCCTTATTGTTGCCCAAAACGCCATCATTTAGGGTGGTACATTCTACATCCCCGCTTTCGGTGATATTTGTAACACGAAGTTCCACCAAACCATCATCAATCAAAATTTTAGAACCCACATGAATGTCCTTGGCAAGCTCTTTGTAAGTTATGGACACACGGCTTTCGTCCCCTTCCGCATCATCGGGGGTTAGCACAAATTTCTGTCCCTTTTTCAAATGTACCTCGCCAGAAGCGAATGTTTTTATACGGATTTCTGGACCTTTGGTGTCCAGCATGATGGCGAGGGGTGCATCTAGCTCCTCACGTGCCTGTTTAATCTTATTTACGGTATTTGCGTGGGTCTCATGGTCGCCGTGGGAAAAGTTTATACGAGCCACGTTTATACCAGCATTTATCAGCTTTTTGATGGTTTCTACTTCCCAAGTGGCAGGCCCAATGGTTGCTACTATTTTGGTTTTTCTTAACATATTTTCCTCCTTTTATTATACGACCTATAATATCCTTAAATATATTTGATATTTCTATATACGTTCTAAGATTTCCCTAGCCATTGATTCGATTTCTAAGCCATCCAGCCCAATTGTATTATTACTTAGCTTGCTTTCTGTCATTGATAATACCTTTTCCAGCCAATATGAATGATACCTTTGGTGCGACGAAAAACACTTATGATGTGTGCTGTGAAGGGCGCAAATAACGTTACTAATGCCTATTAGCTGAGTCCTGCAACACGATTGCGTATTGCTTCTGCGATACGAATATCCTTGTCAAAAAAGTGAATTATATCTTCGGTTACTTCTACAATACGGTCTTCAAATATACCGTCCGAAACAAAATGGCTTTGTGTTTTAAGAACGGAAAATGATAGCTGACTTATTGGCGATGTTGGGTTCAAGTTAACTCTCTGAATAGTTGAAAAAAAGATTGTTTGGCTATTGGTGATGTTGTTAAATTTGATAGTAATTGCAGTTTTAGTTACAATCCATTCTTGCCCGCTTTTTCTATCATAGTCTGTCGAACGCAAGTGGATTGCTCCTGTTTTTTCATCCACATAGGAGTTCGCATCTACGTTTTGAGGTATTATTGTTTGCCTATCAGCTTGTTGTGCTTTCTCTTGTTTATGGAATTTGACAAAGGAGTGCGTGCCAAAAATAAGAGCTAGAGAAATTACAAAAATAAAAGAAATAATGTGTATACCCTCTTCGCCCCAGTTAAGGTAATCATTTAGGATAGTTAACCCTATAAAAATCAGGACAATAATTATGCCAACAATCCATTTTTTCAATTTGCACATCCCTCCTATACTCAAGATATAAATTTTCGCACAGTACAACAGCTTCGTGGTGGTACATAAGTGCGCCCTTGTTTTTGATATTGCTCAACTCCATATAAAGAGCATTACTTCTTTCCGACAAGTAGCGTATTAAAAATGCCGTAAATGAGTCAACCACTGAACCATATTCATGAGTCGTTATTTCCACTCTTCACAGCTCACATCCTATGCGTTGCTTGTGGGTAGATACTCGCTCCCAATTGATTGAAGATTCGTCAACATATGCCCAGTATGCGTATGAAACAAACCACGACGCCCCCATTAAACTTGAAATCATGCCCACTCATGCCTAAGCCCCTTCCCTAAAAATTATTTTATTTCAAAACAACAGACCGACTACCTAAAGCTTCCCGTAATTGGTTTATTAGATTATGGTTTTCGCTGTTTATCCAATGATTGGGCTTTACCCGCATTGGTTTGCCCGCCTTTTCGTCATATATGACAACTGGGGTGTTGCCACCATATCTTGACATCATTTCTAGCAATTCATCTGGTGAAACGTGACTTTCTTTTGGGATTTTAAGCCAAAGGGTCAGGGGTTCGCTTGTTGTACTGGAACCTTCGATTACCTGCTTGTCTTTTTCGAGAAACCGCATACTTTCGCAAATCACTGAACTGGCTTGTTCATCACGTACAGAAACTTTGCCCTCCACGATGACCGCCTGCCCTTCATTAAGTTGACTAGCAAGCGTAGCAAAAGAGTTAGGGAAAACAATAATTTCTATATAACCAAACATATCTTCGATGGTTAGAAAACACATGGCTGATGCGTTTTTGCGTGTGTATGTGATGTTCTTCTTGGTGATTATACCACCAACCACCACACGCTGACCGTCCTGTAAGACCACTTCTTGCTGCTCTTGAACGCTCTCATCCTCGTCTTCATTTTGGGCGAAATCACGGCTGTAGGCGGTTACAACAGGCTTCATTTGGTCTTCATATGCAAGCACGGGGTGTCCGCTGACATAAATTCCTAAAACATCCTTTTCGTCAGCCAAAATCTTTTCTTGTGGATATTCTGGGATGTCGGGCAAGTTATCCGTTAAAATTTCCACGGCATCCTGTACATTACCCATGTCCATTAGGCTTATCTGTCCACTCATATTATGGCGACGACTGGCAGAAACGCTGCTTATTAGGCTTTCATGTACATCAATATACTGGCTTCTCCGACCCCCGAGGCTGGCAAAAGCCCCTGCCTTCACCAATGATTCCAATGACCGCTTATTTACTTCTCCATCGGACAAACGATTCAAGAATTCTGTCAAACTTTTGAATTTACCGTCTTTTTCACGACTTTTCACCAAAGCTTCTACGGTGGGTCTGCCTAAATTTTTAATGGCGTTCATTCCAAAGCTTATTTGCCCGTCACCAGTTACTGCAAAATGCCCAAAGCTGTGGTTTATGTCAGGGGGTAACACATCAATGCCCATACGCTTACACTCGTTGATATATGTGGACACGTTACCTTGGCTGCCCATTACGCTGGTTAGCAATGCCGCCATATATTCGGCGGTATAGTGGGTTTTAAGCCAACCCGTCTGATAACCCACAGTAGCATAAGCCACGGCATGAGCCTTGTTGAATGCGTATTTGGCAAAGTCTGCCATTTCATCCCAAATACGCTCAGCGGTGGCTTGCGGGATGCCATTGCCCACGCAACCTGCAACCTCCCCAGGGATACCGTGGATAAACGCCTCTTTTTCCGCCCTCATCATGTCGCCCTTCATTTTGCTGATGGCACGACGGATAATGTCTGCCCGCCCAAGGCTGTAACCCGCCAAGTCCCGAACAATTTGCATTACTTGCTCTTGGTAGACAATACAGCCATAGGTATCACGCAAAATGGGTTCAAGGCTGGGGTGGGTGTATGTGACGGTTGCCCCTGAATTTTTGCTTTTAACGTATTTTGGTATAAAGTCCATAGGTCCAGGTCGGAAAAGGGAAATGCCCGCCGTTAAATCCCCAATACTTGTGGGCTTCAGCTCCTTCATAAACTGGGTCATTCCACGACTCTCAAGTTGGAACATCCCCTCTGTCCGTCCAGCGGAAATGATGTCAAAAACCCGCTTGTCTTCCATGTCCAAGGCTTCTGGAGATAGTCTTACGCCATGTCGCCTTTCAATTTCGTCCATGGCGTGCTTTATAACTGTTAAGGTGCGAAGCCCTAAAAAGTCCATTTTCAAAAGCCCTAATTCTTCCAAAATGCCCATGGAAAATTGGGTGGTTATAACCCCGTCGTTGGTATGTAGGGGCAGATATTCGGTAAGGGGAGCATCGGAAATCACCACCCCCGCTGCGTGTGTAGAAGCGTGACGTGGCAAACCTTCCAAACGGCGAGCCATGTCGATAAGCTTTTTTGCACTTTCATTGGTTTGGTATTCTTCCCTAAAAGCCTGTTCTTTTTCCATGGCTTTGTCTAGAGTGATGCCGATATAAAAAGGCACTTTTTTGGCAATTGCGTCAACTTCGCTATAAGGCATACCCAATGCACGCCCCACATCACGGATTGCCGCCTTCGCCCCAAGCGTTCCAAATGTGATAATCTGAGCAACATGGTCTTTGCCATACTTATTGACTACATAGTCAATCACTTCCTGCCGTCGTTCAACGCAAAAATCAATGTCAATATCTGGCATGGAAATCCGCTCTGGGTTCAAAAAACGCTCAAACATCAGGTTGTGCAGTATAGGGTCAACATTGGTGATGTTTAGGGCATATGCCACAATGCTAGATGCAGATGTGCCACGACCTGGACCTACTGCGATGCCCTGCCTGTTGGCAAAGGCGATAAAGTCCCAAACCACAAGAAAATAGTCACAAAATCCCATTGATAGAATGGTTTCTAGCTCAAAATTGGCACGGGACATAACTTTTTCACTAAGTTCATCTCCGTATCGCTTTGTTAGTCCTTCAAAAGTCAACTTACGCAGATATTCGCCTGCGGTAAAACCTTCTGGGCAATCGTATCTAGGCAACTTATGTCCCTCAAAATCAATTTCCACATTGCAACGTCGGGCGATGTGCGTGGTGTTTTCCAAAGCCTTCGGAAATTCCCTAAAGGCAATCTCCATTTCCTCAGCAGACTTCAAATAATACTGGTCGCCCTTATAACTCATCCGCCCTTCGTCTTTTATGGTTTTGTTGGTTTGAATACACAACAATACTTCATGGGCGGAGGAGTCACTTTTGTCTAAGTAATGGATGTCATTGGTTGCCACAAGCTCCAAATCAAGCTCTTGACCTATCTGTACAAGGGCTTCATTAGCCATCTTCTGCTCGGGCATCCCGTGGTTTTGAAGCTCCAAAAAAAACCGCTCTCTACCAAAAATTTCTTTATAAATCTCAGCCTCTTGTTTACCTCGCTGATAGCCGACCCTTAGCACATTCCTTGCCACAGGTCCAGCTAAGCAGGCAGATAAACAAATCAACCCTTCGTTGTATTTTTGTAAAAGCTCCAAGTCAATTCGTGGTCTATAGTAAAAACCCTCTGTAAAGCCGTATGACACCAGCTTCATTAGGTTGCGGTATCCTAAATCATTTTCTGCAAGCAAAACTAAGTGATAGTAATGGTCTTCTACACGACTTAACCTGTCGAAACGACTGCGAGCAGCCACATAAACCTCACAGCCTATTATAGGCTTTATACCATTAGACTTTGCTGCCTTATAAAAATCAATAACCCCGAACATATTGCCGTGGTCGGTGATGGCAATGGCTTCCATGCCCATCCCAGCGGCTTTTGCGGTCAACTCCTTAATTTTGGCAGACCCATCCAGCAAACTATATTCGGTGTGTACGTGTAAATGGGTGAACCCTGGGCTTTTACTCATCGTACGCCCCCCGAAACCATTTTATAGTATTCTAACCCACCAGTCAAAACTCGTGCTTTATACCCCTTATTAGTAAGGATTTTGGCGGCTTTGGTGGCATCCATACCACGTCCACTAATGACAATAATATCCTTAACTGTGCTTAGTAAGTGGGTGCTAAATTTTAGGTCGTTAAGCGGTATATTGATAGAGCCTGGCAGGCTGTAACGGGCAAAATCAGCATATTCGCCCACATCTAGCAGGATTGTGGTTTCGGGGTTGACATTTGTCGCTTCGTCCCAGTAAGCTATACGGGTTTGTCCGCTTATCACCTCCGATGCGATTTTACCAAGTGCAACAAGCTCCGCAAAAGGACTGATGAAGTCAAGGTTTGCCAAGGTTTCAACTGTCCCTCCACAGGCTACTAAGGTTGCCATCAAATCCACAAAACCATCTGCACCGCCACCAATGGCAGAAAAGCCGTAAATTTTGCCGCCAGTACCGTAAATCAACTTAATAAAACCGCCTTGGAACGCTGAAACACTATAAATATAATTGATGGCAGATTGCATCAACTTAGCTTCGCCAACGCCAGTCATACCAGCTTGGAAAAATCTAGTTGTTACTGCCAAAGCCCCTTCACGGCGAGGTGGTACAAGGGAGCGTTTTACAACATTAATAACAGCGGTGGCTCTCTCTGAACCAAACTTTTCTGACAGGTTTGGTGCTAAAATCTGCTGGCTAGGTTCTGGTGGGTGTTGGTCGCTAAATGCGAGGGTGATGCGTCCTTCTTCCTCAGGCAAATAAGGGTGGGTCATGTGGTTGATATTTATACCCCATCTCCACAATTGCTGGCGTAAGTGGGTTGCCACGTCTGGGTCAAAACCTTTAGGAAAATTCGCTATACCCGTTATAATGGTCGGCATGATACCATGAACATACAAATTAACCGCCATTTGTGCGGCTGACGCACAATCCCCTGCCACGGTTGCTGTGGTGTAACGCTTATTTGCCAAATGCTCCAAAGTTTGTTGCCATTGATATTTAGGGCAACCTCCGTCTTGCAAATGCAAAATATCATCTTGGACACCGTCGGTTTGCGGGGGGGTGGTGTTTACTAGAATATCAAATTCTTGCTGGTAGATGCGTCCTGTGTCGGTTTCTTTCATGTCTGCAATGTTACCATCCACACTGTGCAAAACCTCCTGCCTTGTGTTTGCAAAAGTAACCACAGCGCCTTCTATATTACGCCCCATGTAAGTGGCGGAGGTTTCCGCCAGAGAGTTGCCTATAATCAAAATTTTCATGCGTTCAACTCCATGTTTTCGCTTTGTCCTATCACATATTTCTGCAAAAGTTTTGCAGACGCTTCTGGTTGTACTTTCGCCAGCACCCCGAGGCTTGCCATGATATAATGACTATCTTCTAATATTTGCAACTGCCTAGATTTAGGGAAAAGCATTGCGCCAGCATTATTAATATTACAAATTTCTTCCATTATTTTATTGCGGTTGGGCAGGCGGGTTAACGCACCCCCTGTTGCCACAATGTGACGCACTGCTGTCAAGTCCTTGCCCTCGGCGTGGGTTTGGCGACCCCGTGGACCATAGGTGTGTCGCAAAACCCCAGCATGGCGGGCGATTGCCATTGTTGCAGCGTGGTATGCCAGCCGATGGGTTAATGTAAGTTGCTCCGAGGTTTGGGGTATTGGGTGATAATTGTCAAAAATCGGTTCAATGTCCATGCCAATTTCACGCCTTAGCTTGTCAAACCCCACCATTTCGGCCAAATTGCGTGCATTAACATACATCCCCAAATCCCCTTCAACGGTACGCTTGGCAAAGGGTTCGGGATTGGTTTGCAACATTGTAATTTCATCACTACCAGCGGTTACGGAGTGAATGTCGGTGGTTGCCCCGCCGATGTCGATAACCATTAAGTCGCCCACCAGCTTGTTCAACAAATTGGCACATTCCATTACAGCCCCTGGTGTTGGCATTATAGCCCCATCAACCAAATTGCGGATTTGTGCCATCCCTGGTGCTTTAGTAATATGTTCTTCAAAAGCTTGGTGAATTATCATCCGTGCTGGCTCTATATTTATAGCATCCAGCTTGGGGTAGACATTTTCGGTAATATACAGCTCTCGTCCCGCTTCTGCAAACATCCTTTTAACAGCGGATTGATTTTGGATGTTACCGCAGTAAATCACGGGGGCAGTTAAATTTGCATTACAAAGGGCTTTTGCGTTAAACAAGGTACATTCCTTGTCACCGTAATCCGTGCCACCTGCCAGCAAAATTAAGTTGGGGTTGGTTGCTTCAATTTCAATCAAATCTTCATGGGTTAGCTTGCCTGCTGTGGTTAGCTGGATATTTGCCCCAGCCCCCAAAGCCGCCTCTTTCCCTGCCTTTGCTGTCATTTCGTAAACCAGCCCATGGGCTGTCATCCGCAAACCGCCAGCCGCACTGGATGAAGCCAAAAACTGACCGTATTCTAGCGTTTGCGTGCCAAGTTTTTGCCTTAAATCATCAATTGCGGAATTTAAGCCGATTTGCACATCACCAAGGGCGACAGAGGTATTTGACGCACCATAACCCACAAAAACAGGATTATCCCCATAAATTCCGTCAAAAGCATTGACAATTGTGGTGGTAGAGCCGATTTCTGCAATTAAAATATCTATTTTCATAATTTTACCTCATAGCTTGCGTGTCCCTTGATTGTATCATAGTGAATAGGAAAATGCAATAAAAACAGTGCTGATAGAATCAATTCTAAAACAAAAAACAACGCCAATTAGCGTTGTTTTTAATATAAAGTTATTGGACTTTGTGTTTTTCTTTCTTTTGCTTTACCAGCTCTACCTGTTCAGGTGTTAATGGTCTTATAACCATAACATCATCATTTACACCGAGATAGGTGTTTTCGTTCCATCCTAAACTATCTCTTAATTCTTTGTTTAGATGCAGACGACCCAAGTCGTCTAATTCTTTTGTGTTGGGTGACTGACAGCCTTCTTTTGCTTTTTGGATTATTAGTGTTTCATCATCCAGTTTTGTTATTGTTACTCTTGGAGATGGGTCTAGGGTTAGACCTAGTTTTCTTCTTAGTTCGCTAGGTAATACTAGCTTGCCCAAATCGTCCAATCTTCTTGGAATTGTTTCCATGTGTAATTCTCCTCTCTTGTGTCAAGGTAAATTATGCTTGACAATGAGACCTTA
>WQZZ01000071.1 GCA_009780485.1 Defluviitaleaceae bacterium
CTGGAAGCCGTCTACAACCAATTCTTTGATGCGATTGAAGGTTCGGCGGAACTCAAAATAACCCCAGAGCAAGCCCTGCGGGTTATGAAAGTGATAGAAGCAGCTTTCCTATCCAACGAAACAAAAACCGCTTTGGAAGTAAGCATATAAAAAAGGACGGGCAATGCCCGCCCCTACCTAACGCCCGCAAGTCGGGCAAGGTTTTTTTGTTTTTTCAGATACTTCCTCATCATCACGATAAGGCTCCATTGTTGTTTTTAGACCTAGCTCTTTACAAATTAAAATTCGTCTTAGGGGAGTAAGTTTTTTTACAGCGACAAATTCTTGTTCTTTTTCATAGATTGTTTTTATGTTCATTGTTGTATCATCCTCCTTTTAAGTCTAACGCCCACATTTTTCACAAGGTGGGTCTGCTTTTTCGAGGATGATTTTTTCGTTTTGAAGTGTTACTTTAAGGCTTGTGCCTTCTATTAAACCTAGGGATACTTTGATTTCTTTAGGTATAACAACTCTACCTAATTCATCAATCTTTCTTGTACCAAAATCACGAGTTTCTTTTGCCATTTGGACATTCCTCCTTATGTATCCCCTTTTGATTAGTCAAGCAAGATTTGCTTGACAAGAAGACCTAAGGTGGGGTATAATTGTCCCTAGGTCCTGTTTTGGGGCTGTGGTGGTGCTTGCCTGTACGTTCTCGCAAAGAAATCAGGCAAGCACACTTTACAGTACCCCTATTCAATTTTGGTGTGACTATTTCCAGTATAATGCAAAACTTTGTTCCTGTCAAGAGTTTTTTGCAGAAAAACATAAAAAACACCCGTTCAAGTTAATTGAAGGGTGTTTTTTATGTTTTTACGGTATCGTCCATCGAACAAGGACGGGCAATGCCCGCCCCTACCAATGCAAAGTCACCACCCACGTACGGGATGAATGACAATCATGGTAGGGGCGGGCATTGCCCGTCCTTGTCCGACAGACGATACCGTCCAATCCCACGGTTGTTGTCATCAATTGTACAAAATCGTAAATCGATGTTATCTGGTTGCGTTTAATCCAAAATAGTTATTGTGGTGCTTTCGCCTATGGCTATATAATTGCTGGCGGTTAAGCTTTGTAACATTGTGCCTTCGGCAGTAAATGTACCAGTGCCAATAATACGTGCGTAATAGACATAAGTGCGGGTACGCCCTTCGTCAAAACGAGAGTTATGGTGGAAAAAGCTAACAGTTCGCCCTTGTGCCGTGGCACGCCACCAACCCGTGGTTCTAACTGGTAAACGTGCAGAATTTGGTACATGAGCCAGACCCGCTGGCAAAAAGTCGGTTATCTGATACGAGCCGTGTACGTCAGTACCAGCATGGGTTACGGTGATAACCACCCGCACCAAGTCGTCTTGGTTAAACGTGGTGGTTGGGTAATCAGTGCCAGCCACAAAAAACTCTCGTATTATGGTGATGTTGTTGTCAGTGGTGTCAATGTCCTCCAGCGGTACACGGTGGATGGAAACAGCCCCAACACTACCTTGTACATCTGTTAGGTTAAAGTGGTGTAAGTTCTCGGCTGGCAAACGCAGGGTAAAGCCATGCCTGCCTGTTAGGTTTCTTGTAAACTCCTGCCCGAAAAGGGTGTAGGTGATGGAAGCCGAGGTGTCGTCCAAGCGGTCTATTTCGTTGGCTATAAAGGTCAGGCGGTTTATGGCGTTTGGCATGGGGTCTGTTTGGAAGTGGTGGGGCTGGTTGTTTACGGAATAATTATGAAGCCCAAACCGCTCTGGTTTGCCAAGTTGTGACGCAAGCAAGGACACGACAGACGTGGCTTCCACAATATCAGCATGGGTAGTACCTGTGTAAACCCGATAAAACGGGGCAATGGCTTGTATATGTGGCAAAATGCGGTCATTGTAAATGGCGGATGCGGCGGTGGTTTCCCCTAAAGCGACAAAACCAAGGGCAATGTATGCCAAATCCACAACGGACAGACCATCCAGAAGCAAGTAACGCTCCAAATCCAGCAAAACGGGATGACGCAACATGGCAAGACCGTATAAAGCCAGCATTTTGTTCTCGCCCCGCTCGCCATAGGCGATATTATAAAGATAAGTGCGAAGGGCGTGTAAGTTTATATCATCCATAACAAAGGGCATCATGGCTATGGTGGTGGCAAGGTTGCTGTCAGCAAATGGCAACATGGCAAGCCCGCCGTCAGGGCGTTGGTAGATGCTTGGGTCAAAGCTGGGTACGGCACGCAGATGTGTGTCTGGGAAGTTTTCTTCGATAATACGGTTCGCTTCCCTTGCCATTACAAGCCCTTCCAAACGGTCGCCACGGGCAAAACGCATACCCATAAGCTGATGCAAAAACTGCCCACGACCGTGGTCTGCAAATGTGATGCTTGCCATGCCGTCTGTACCCATGGCAAAAACCGTGTCCACCGTCACGTCATAAAACAAAGCGGTGTCCACCAGCCTGTGAGAAGCAACCACGGTGTAAGCGTGACGAACAGCGTCGCTAAAGCCATTGCTGGCGGTGGCGTGGATAATAATTGCCCCATCCCCCTCGCTGGTTTTTGGTGCAAGGGGTATGTTGATGCGTTCAAAGGGACTTGCCGTAGCCGTGTGGACGATTTCTGGCGTATCCTCATTCCAGACCCTAAATTCCACGGTTTCGCTTCCGTCAAAGCTTGTGCCGAAGGCGTTAAGCCCGACCCACGGCATATCACCCACCAAAAACGTACTGCCCAAGGTGTAATGCACAAACATTGGTTGTGTCACGATTAGATTATCAACTTGGTTGCCAGCATAAAAATCGCTGGTGAAAGCCGATGCCGTCACACGCCAAGAAGTTATATTGTCAGGCAATTGGAAAATGATTGTTGCAATGCCCCGCTCATCTGTTGTGGTTGATAGGAAAAGAGCGGTTTCTTCAAAGGTTTGGCGAAGGTGGGTTTCCTCAGCAGCTTCACTCGCCACATCCATAGAGGCGGTTGGTGCCATAGTAGACATTTCATCCGACAGACCCATTTCTTGACGCAATTCTAATAATTCTGCATCCTCTTGGATACCCTCACTGACAAATGTGCGATGCGTGGCACGGGTAAAACGCAAATTTGTGTTGACCATCCTATACAAAGCCGACAGAGTGTCCACAGTGTAATCCCGCAGGGCAAACAAAGCCTCATCCACCAGCGAAATATTCACATTGGCAGGGCGTGGGTTGCCCTCATTGTCCGTGGTGGTGATGGTAAGGGTTGCCGTGCCACTTGGTCTGTAACTTTCCGCATCAGCCACAACCTCAATGTTAAGGTTGCGTCCCTCGTGGTTAAAACGCAAATTGTGTTGCATACGCCAACTGTGATAATAGGTATGTCCGTTAAAGTAAAATGCACGTATACCCACATTTGGCAAATGCTCCTCATCAAAAGTAAAGTTAAAGTAATTATCACCCACATGATGGGTTAAAATGCTGTTCTGCACCATAACAAACAGGGTTCTGCCCTGCGTTACAGGGGTCACGCCACTTCTTACAGCAAGGCTGACATCTTCCCCAAGACTGTAGCCATTGGTGCGTTCCTCACTTCCTTCCACATAAAGGTTCATCTGGTTGCTACCAGCGTCCCAAAAGAAGCTATCCCAGTCCCGCCCGATAAAACGGTCGTGGGCTATGGTGTGTCCGTTGCCGTCTGTGGTTGTCAGGCTAATCCTATAACTTTCACGTGGGCGGTCTGGCACTGTAAAATCATAACGGGAGTAACCGTCCGCATCCGTTGTTAAGGTGAAGTTGTCTATAATTTCCTCACGTCGGTGGTGGCGGTATGTTGGTACAACCCTGCGTTGTACAAAGTCATAAACCTCCCCCGTCCGCTCCGCTTGCCAGTAAACACGGGATACGGTGGCGGACACAACTTGCCCCGCCACTGGGTCGCACAAAAAGTCACGGAAATGCCGATTTGTACCGTTGTTTAACCTGTCCAAAGTAATATTATGGACATTGACAGACACAGTAGCATCCGCCCCATCACGACTGGTAGCAACAGCCACATCAATATCATTGATAAAAACCCGCACAGATGCCTGCTGGATTGTACGCCCAATCTCTGGCAAGGTGGCTTCTGCCCTAAAATGAAGGGTTGCCTGACCCTGTGCATCAACATTAGGCAACACCGCCCCAGAGGACAGTACAAAATCCCCATCAATGCCAGTCTGCCCCTGTCCACTGTTGTTATTTTGCAAGTTCCAGCCAGAAAAATGGTAACTAACCCCAAGCTCTGACACTGGTGTGCCTTCAAAAAACTCTGCTCTGGTGGTGAAGGTTGCTTCCTCACCCGCAAAAATGGCTACTTGGTTGGCAGAAACGTGCATCTGATAAGGTGGCAACACAAAATCATCAACATTAAAAAATATTTGGCTGATGTTTGTGTCACCGTCAGAAATTGTAAGGCTGTAAAAGCCAATGTCAAGGTTTGGTAGGGTAATTTCCCCATGAAAACCGCCATTTTCCACCGCAACGGCTTGGCGGTGCATTATGCTGCCCCTCTGGGCAATGGTTGCGGTCAAATATCTTGTGTCCTCACCATTCGCATCACGGGCATAGGCAAAACCCCAGAAATTAAGGGTGTCCCTGCGACTAAACAAAGTGCGGTCTAACTGTAAAATCGTCCAATAATCATCATTGGGCAAAGAATTGCTTGACCATCCCCAGCTAGGCATGGATGGCGTAATTACAATAACCTCTTTGTCATCCGTTGCGGTGATACGCAAAAAGTCCCCCCGTACATCGTCCAAACCACGGCTTATCACGGCAATACCATCTTGGTCTGTGGTATACAAATTGCCAGTTTCCCCATCCAGCACACCAGCCCCAGTGGCAGGCATACCAGTTGTCATATCATTAACCCAAACAATGGCAGACAAATCATCCGCCACAACCTGTACAGCAAGGTCACTGACTTGCAATACCATTTGGGCAACAAAATCCCCAATTGTGGCGTTTATCAAGTAAAAACCTGGTGGCAACAAATCAGGCAAATCAACCCATGCTGTACCCCATCTGCTCACTGGGCTTGGAGCATCAAACGAAAATACATGTTGCAAGCCCCTTGTGCTTACTTGGTTTTTAGTCCAAGCAAAATGCGACCAACTCGGAAAGTTAGTGATTTGATTTATTGCATCAATTGCCTGTTCTGTATTATTAAGCCTGTAAACATCAAAGTCCACATAAGTGTAGTTGTCATTAGAACCACTGTGTGAACGAAAACCAATCCTTGCCACCTCAAAGGTTGGAAATTCTACAAGAGAGTGGCTAAGGTGTACACGTGGGTATAGCAGGGAATTATGCACCGTCATTCCATCCGCTGGCATGGTTTCAAAGGATAAAACGTGTTCATGCCCAAGAGTTTGGTTCATGCCTGTAAGCCCTAACGCTCCGTCAATGGTGACGGTGTACACCTGCCCATATGCAAGGGGTCTGGTTGGCATAAAAATGGCAAGGCCACCATCCCTAATAAACCGCCCTTCAACGTGTGGGTAGATTGTAAAATAATCATCCAAATCCGCAAACCCATCTAGGGAAAAATTAATCTCCACACCAATGTCAACAGGCACAGAAACCCCTTGGTTTGCTGGCAATGTGGACAAAATTTCAAAATTTTTGCTGGTTTGGAATGCCCATGTTATGTCAAGTTCTCCATCCCTTACCACCCTAAAGATATACACACTGTTGGCACGCATTGGCAGGGCAGGGGTTATATAGAACTCACCCGCCCCTGTGCGAACCACATCGGGCTTTGGTTGCCCATCAATTGACAGGTTTGGCAACACATCCGCCTCACTTGTCATTACAAAAGTGCTGGTGGTTTCGACCCCTGTATGCCCAAAACTTGTCGGCACAAGGGTAAAGCCTTCACGTGGGGCAGCGGGTTGTGCCACAACTTCTAACGTACCCACAGGCAAATCCACAATGTAAAACAAGCCTAGCATCATCAACAATGCTAGGCAAAATGCTGTTATCCTTTTTGTTATCTTCATAAAATCACCTCTTTAAGGGGTTCGGTTAACTGTATTATTAACGAAATCTTCTCCAACAATCCTTGTCACATGGTCGTAAGCCCTTCTGCCCCAAGCCCGCAGGTTCTCGCTTGCAACACTTTCGGGAACTTCGCCGTTTATAACAGGCAAAATACTATAGGGAGAGCCAAGGGTTCGCCCAGCATCCCGCACAAATGCCGTAGGAAGCACATTTGCATTAGTGACTGAAACACCGTATACATAACATTTCGTCACATAAGCCGTCACAAGCATACCGTATTGGGTGGCAGGGATGCCCAAAGCGATTTGGTCTGACAAAAAGTTGCCGAGAGAGTAGATTATCAACCCACGGCTACCATCACCTTCACGATAATGCCACTCCAATGGTTGTGGCGTGTGGGAATGATGCCCCATGATAATATCCGCCCCAGCGTCCACAAGCCCACGGGCAATTTCCATCTGCATATTTGTGGGACGGTCAACATATTCCGCACCCCAGTGAAGGGAGATTATGACCAAATCCGCCCCCGCTTCACGTATACGCCTAATATCTTCCGCCATATACGGAACATCGTCCATCACATGAGAGCGAAAACGACGAACAGCAAAAGGACGCACATCGTAAGGCACCAAGCTTTCAAGCCCATTAACAGAATCTGTATAGGCAATAATTCCCACCTGTATGCCCTGCACATCAACAATGCTAGGGGTATTAAAGTCAGCTTCATTAGTATACATACCCGTCTGTGCAATGCCCGCCCGCTCAAAATTCGCCAAGGTAGCTTCCACCCCCGCAAAACCCTTGTCAAAAGAATGGTTATTAGCAGAAATCAAGTGGTTAAAACCAGCATAAATTAGCCCATCCAAAATTTCAAAAGGTGCGTTAAAACGAGGCCATGTGGCAATGCCTTGGTTGTTACCAAAAACATCCACAGGGGTTTCCATGTTTACCAGTGCCAAATCCCCGTTGATATAAGGTCTAATTGCCCACATAAAAGGACGATAGTTAAAAACATTGTTGCCAACGCCTGCCCCCAAACCACCATGAAGCAGAATGTCTCCCGCAAACTGTATGCGGATATTTACAGGGTCAGGTAATGGCTCTGGTTCAGGCTCTGGCTGAGGTTCTGGTTCATAAATCTCCTCAGGTTCGTCTAGCAAGTCAGCCACATATGTGTCGTCATACAAAAACACAGGTTGTTCTGCATCTTCACCGCAACCCGACAAGATAAACAGCACAATCAGCATCAGGGTCATCTTCAGTAATTTCTTCACAAAATCCCCCACTTTATGATTTCAGCTTGTTAACAAATTCCAAAATCTTCTCATCATCAATATCGTTATGGTAGGTTTTAATTTTGCCCACGACCCGCATTACAAACCTATCCATCAATCCCGCTCTTTTAGGGTCAAAGATACCGCCCATAAACTTCGCCGCCTTTGCATCCGCCAACATACGGGACGGAAAATTCTTCTGCCAATACTCTTGGTTTTCACGTATGCCCGACAAAAACAACCCAACCCGCTTTGTGTACAAAACATCCTCATATTTTGCCAAAAACGCCAAGGCTTCCTTGCGTATTTGTGCGGCATACACAGAACTGCCAACAACAATACAATCAAAACCTTCAACCTGCGGAATTTCGCCACTCAGGTCGCAAAGTGTAACATTGTCCATTTGGTTTGCAATTCTCTGGGCAATTTCTTTTGTACCGCCATTTTTGGAAGCATATAGAATTAGTGTCTTCATGACATTTCACCTAAATATTTTTCAAAACCAATTTCCTCTAATTTCTCCGCCTTATCCAACACAGATTTCTCCAAATTATAGCTATAAGCCGACACGCTACCCAGCAAATCAGGATTACAAGTCGCTAATATTTTGGCGGCAAGAAGCCCTGCATTGGTTGCTCCGTTAATAGCTACGGTAGCCACTGGTATACCAGGTGGCATTTGCACAATAGACAAAAGGCTGTCCCACCCGCTTAAATTAGCGGATTTTACAGGTACGCCAATAACTGGCAATGGCGTCAAAGATGCCACCATGCCAGGCAAGTGGGCAGAACCGCCAGCCCCAGCAATTATAACCCCAATGCCCCGCTTTACAGCGGATTTGGCATATTCGTACATGCGGTCAGGGGTGCGGTGGGCAGAAACCACTGTTAATTCGTATTCAATGCCAAACTTTGCCAAAATCTCGGCAGCATCAGACATTACAGGCAAGTCCGAATCGCTACCCATTATAATTCCAACCTTTGGTAAACTCATTTCACTTACCTCCTAAAATTTTCAAAACTTTTTTATTCGAATAACCACTTACAAACACACAACCAATCCATTCATTCGAACAAAACACACCACCCATGGTAGGGGCGGGCATTGCCCGTCCCACTTATGCAGACGATACCGTTAGCCCCAAAGAAACGTACCAGCAGGCATAGGACGGGCAATGCCCGCCCCTACCATTCATGTTTATTTTCCGAGTATCTTCAACGCCTTATGAGCTTTTTCACCGTTTTTAACAGCATCCTCCAATGTATCAGCAATAACAGTAATATGTCCCATCTTACGCTTAGGCTTAACCTCTGCCTTGCCGTAAATATGCAACCTAGCCCCAGGTATCGCCAGCACCTCATCAACACCCGTAACCACAGCCCTGCCATCCTCGCCAGCATCACCCAGCAAATTACGCATAACAACAGGCTTTATCAAGCTGGTATCACCCAAAGGCATACCCGCCACGGCACGGATATGGTTGTCAAACTGGCTTGACGAGCAAGCCTCGATGGTATAATGCCCGCTATTATGCGGTCTTGGCGCAATCTCATTAACAGACACGCTACCATCCCTCAAAACAAACATTTCCACGCAAAACATCCCCACGCCCTCAAAAATCTCCATAACACGGCGGGCAACATCCATGGCTTGTTTGCTAGTTTCTGCACTAATATTTGCAGGCACACGGGTTTCGTTCAAAACCTCGTTTTCATGGTCGTTTTGGGCAACAGGATACACCGCAATTTCCCCATTACGCCCACGGCAGGCAAGCACAGAAATCTCCATGGTAAAGTCCACAAAACTTTCCACCATCAAATCATTACCACCAAGGGCTTCAAAGGCTTCCTCCGCTTGGTCGGCAGACTTAATCAAGAAATTACCCTTGCCGTCATAACCGCCAAGGCACGCCTTAACCATCATGGGATAACCAAACTTCTCACCAGCCCGACGCAAATCATCAGGACTGCCAACCGCCAACAAATCAGGAGACGGCACACCCTCCTCAATCAAGCGTGTTTTCTGGCTTAGCTTATTTTGGATAATTTTTAGGCTGGCTGGGGTCGGGTACACAGGCTTGCCAGTTTTTTCAATTTCAAAAAGAGCATCTACATTTATATGCTCAATCTCATAAGTTACGACATCGGAAATTTCTGCAAGTTTTTTAATTGCGTCCGCATCTTTCAGTCCCCCGACAATATGACAGTCAGCAATGCTAGACGACGGGCAATTTTCCTCTGGGTCTAAAATATTGATAACCATGCCCATCTTCTTGGCTTCCAAAATCATCATTTTCCCCAGTTGTCCGCCACCAATAATGCCGATTTTTGTCGCAAGTGGTGCTTTCATAATATCCCGCTCCTCTATTGTGAAATTTTTATTAATAAAGCCCTGCACGGCGTACCATGCAGGGCTGTTTGTGCTTATAAACCACTATCTAAAAACATTATCATATATGTCGTTCTAATGGACTTAAAAGCATGGGTGCAACTAAATTAAATTAGATGCGAGAAACATTGGCTGCTTGAGGGCCCTTTGCTCCATCAACCACCTCGAACTCAACTTCTTGTCCTTC
>WQZZ01000072.1 GCA_009780485.1 Defluviitaleaceae bacterium
AAATGGATTTGTAGCTTGCAAAATGTCTGCGTAATTTAGGGCGGGTTTGGCTTGGTCGGAGGTTATTTGTTCACGTTCCAATAGGTCTTGTAGCACGGTTGTGTATTCGTTGTGACGCTCATCTGCCCTTGTGGCAATCCTTGCGGGTTCGTCAAAACAAATTAAGGTGTTTTCTGGGAAGTATTCAAATAATGTGGCAATTGTATCTCCCAAATGCTCCTTCATTGGGAGTAGTTGTGCTTCTGACAGACGCTCCCCTTCAATAGAGCGCTGAGTTTCTATGTCAATATAACGTATGCTGTCGATTTCATCTCCCCAAAACTCTATACGCATGGGGTTTGTGCAGGCTGGACCAAAAATGTCTAAAATACCACCACGGATGGCGAATTGCCCATGTCCTTCCACCTGTTCCGAGCGTTCATAGCCCATTTGTACCAATTGCAGGGCAAGCCTGTCCAAAGCCACCTCCTGCCCCTCCTTTAAGTTGACAAAATGTCGCTTAAATTCATCAGGTGGAGAAAGGGGCGAAAGCAAGGCGTCCACAGTTGTCACCAATGGTAGCTTTATTTGTGACAAAACATTCAAACGCTGGATAATTACATCTTTACTTGCCACTTCAACATAATTAGCCATAAAATCAAGGGCTGGAAAGAATTGTGCAGGAGTGCCGAAAAAGGCTAAGTCACGGGTGATTTCCCTTGCCTTTTGTTCGCTATGAGTTATTATAACTAGTGGTCGGTTTAGTTTTTCGCCCAAAGCCCAAGCGATATGACACTTTTGCCCGTCAATTGCCCCCGCACAAAGGGCGGTTTGTATGGTTTTTTTGCGAAGGGTGTCCACCACTTGGTTAAAGCTTTCTAATTGTGTTAAAGGTTCGCAAAAATCAATCCTTTTCATTTTCGTCTACCTCGTCGGGGTTAGGGCAAGCCTCCACCTTACATTCTGTGTTTTTGGCGTTGTATTTGTTCATGGCAAATGACGAGCCTTCACGTATAATATCCTCTAATGCGTCGGCCGCCTCAATGATGCCACGTACCGCCTTGTCTTCTTCACTTTTGCTAAACCTTGATAATACATGACCAGATTGCGTCCAGCCCTCACCCTTTTTGCCAACACCTATGCGAATACGCAGAAATTCCTCCGCTTCCAGTTGGTAAAGGATATTTTTAACCCCATTATGCCCGCCAGCCGTGCCACGACCTCTAATCCGAACCTGACCCACGGGCAAATTGGTTTCGTCATAAATAACAACCAACTTCTCGGCAAGCTCCTCGGCTGGTATTTTATAATATCTCACAAAATCCTGCACCGCCCGACCCGAAAGGTTCATATATGTTGTAGGCTTAACAAGCACCATTTTTTGCCCGTAAAAGAAGCCCTCACCTGCATAAGCATCAAACTTTGTGGCTTTTATTTTTATGTCATGCCGTTTCGCAAGCAAATCCACCACATCAAAACCGATGTTGTGGCGTGTACCTTCATATTGTCGCCCAGGATTGCCCAAGCCAACTATTAAATACATATCTATTCCTCACCTCAAAAGTCACATTCAAATATCCAGATGTTAATTATATCCCTCCGCCACAATCTAGTCAAGGATTTTCAAGTTCCAAAAAAATAATTCTTGACGAATTTAGCAGAGAAAGATATAATAAATAAAGTTGTTGGGAGGTGGTTTCTTGGAAATTGTTTTAGCTGATGTTTATGGTTTCTGCTTCGGTGTTCAGCGGGCGGTAGATGGGGTTTACGGTGCTACCGAAAACGGAAAGGTTGTAACCCTTGGTGCTGTCACACATAACAAGCGGGTTATGAAAGAAATGGCAGATACTGGCATCGGTGTAATTAATAGTGTGGACGAAGCTGAAAGTGATGCAACCGTCATCATTCGGGCGCATGGAGAGCCACCCAGCACTTATAAGCGATTGGAAGCCAAAGGCATCAAGTACATAGACCTAACCTGCCCCATCGTGGAGCAAAACCGACAGCTGGCACAAAAAAGGCAGGACGAAGGTTATCAAATAATCCTTGTTGCTGACCCAAATCATCCTGAAATCATCGGGATAAACGGCTGGATTGGTGGTTCTGCAATAATAATCAACAATCCCCAACAGGTGGAGGATTTAGATTGGGACAATAATGCCAAATACTTCCTAATGAGCCAAACCACCTTCGCACACGCACCTTTCATAGAAATCGAAAAAAAGCTAAAAAACATTTTGAAAAATTTAGAGATAAGCTGCACAATTTGTAAGGCAACCACCGACAGGCAAAAATCGGCGGAAATCCTTGCAAAATCAGTAGATGCGGTGGTTGTGCTGGGCGACAAATCCAGCTCAAATTCAAAAAAGTTATACGATATAAGTAAAGCTATACAAAAAAACACTTATTTTGTTGAAACAAATGAAGATTTGTTATTGCTAAATTTTTCAAAGTGTGTTAGAATTGGAATAACGGCGGGGGCATCAACTCCCCCCAACGCCATAAAGGAGGCAATAAAGCTAATGAGCGACTTTGAAAATAACACTCCAATTGAAAATGGGGAAAATTTTGAAGCTATGTTAAATGATACCATGACGACCCTGCATACAGGTCAGGTTGTTACTGGTAAGGTTATCAGCGTTGTAAACGGTGAGGTTATGGTGGATTTGCAATATAAATCCGACGGTATAATCCAGCGTGGACAATTTGCTGAGGACAGCGCAATTGACCCAGCAACTGTGGTCAATGCTGGCGATGAAATCACCGTTTTTGTCCTTCGTGTTAATGATGGTGACGGTAATGTTTTGCTGTCCAAAAAGAAAGTTGATGCACAAAAGGGTTACAAAGACATTGACGCAGCCTTTAACAGCGGTGAGCCATTACTTGGTAAAATTACCGAGCAGGTTAAAGGTGGACTTATTGCCAATATGGGTGGCGTGCGTGTGTTTGTGCCATCCAGCCAAGCAACTGCCCGTTTTACTAAAGATTTAAGCGAATTGGTTGGACAAGAGTTAATGTTTAATATCTTGGAGCTGGATAAAGGCAAGCGTCCATGGCGTATTATCGGTGGTCGTAAGGATTTGGCGGCAAAAGAAGCCCAAACAGCACGTGACAAGGCTTTGGGTGGGCTGGCAGAAGGCACTAAGGTTTCTGGTCCCGTCACAAGCATTGCCAATTTCGGTGCGTTTGTTGACCTTGGTGGTGTTGATGGTCTAATTCACCTTTCCGAGCTTAGCTGGGGTCGTGTGAAGAAGGTTGAAGAAGTTCTAAAGCTCGGTGATATTGTTGAAGCTTATGTATTAAAAGTCAACAATGATACTGGCAGAGTATCCCTCAGCTTAAAGAGTGTGGAAAATGACCCATGGGCAAAAATCCTTGACCGTTTCCCAATTGGTTCTATCGTAATTGGTAAGGTTGTGCGTATGATGCCTTTTGGTGCTTTTGTGGAATTGGAAGAAGGTATTGACGGTCTTGTCCACATCTCCCAAATTTCTCATAGACACGTTAAGCAACCGCAAGATGCGTTGCAGATTGGTCAAGAAGTCGAAGTTAAAATCATGGAAATTGTGGAAGAAACCCGCAAAATCTCTCTGTCCATCAAAGAAGCTTTGGATATGGATTATGAAGATGATTACTATGATGACGATGACTACGATGACGATTATGACTACGAAGATGCACCAGAAGCTGACGCACCGACGGCTGAGTAATTAATTTACATCAGATAAATTAGGGCAATGGACGAATTTCCATTGCCCTTTTGGTGATTATTTTAAGGGGGAATTGATATGATTGAAAATAGAGAAACAATTTTGAATAAGCACAAGGATAATGGTGTGGTTTTTTGGGATTTATATGGCACATTTATCAGTGAGGAAGCAAAAATTGGGGCTGGTACGGTAATTTTACCTGGGGTTATTATTGAAGGTGCAACGGTTATTGGTGAGAATTGTAAAATTGGTCCCAATAGTCGTTTGATTGACATGACGATGGGTGATAATGTGGAAATACAGTACACAGTTGCGGAAAAGTCTAAATTGGCAGATGGTTGCAAAATTGGTCCTTTTGCTTATATCCGCCCAGGAAGCGATTTAGGTAAAAACGTAAAAATCGGTGATTTTGTTGAGGTTAAAAACACCACCATGGGTGAAGGTAGTAAAGCAAACCACCTTAGCTATTTGGGGGATTCTGTTATTGGTGCTGGGGTTAATATTGGCTGTGGCACAATCACAGTAAATTATGACGGAGCAAACAAGCACACCACAACCATTGAAGACGGTGCGTTTGTGGGTTGTAACTCCAACCTTATCGCCCCTGTAACCGTGGGTAAGGACGCATTTGTTGCGGCGGGGTCAACAATTAGCAAGAATGTTCCGCCATCGGCTTTGGGTGTGGCACGTGCAAAGCAAATAAACATGGAAAATTGGGAATCTCCTAAACAACGGAAAGCAAAAGGATAAATTATTCAGTAGCTCCCTTGTCGCAAGGGGGCTTTTTTTGTTTGTTCTCCAAAGGCGAGTTGATTGCATAAGATTTAGGACAAGTCACACTAAGGAGAAATTTATGAAGGTTAGGGAGATTTTGAAAGATTACGCCCACGGCGGACTGGTACAAGCTTTCGGAAGTTGTGACACCGCTATTTTGGAAGGGGCTAGGGAAATACGTATCAGGCAGGGTCTACCTTTGATTGTGCGGGGATTGGACAACGAGACTATTTTGCCTTACAAGCCCACAATACAGGACATCAGTGGCACATTAGAGAAAATGGCAAACCACTCGCTCTACGCCTTTGATTCGGAAATCAAAAACGGGTTCATCACCTTGCTTGGAGGGCATCGGGTAGGCATCTGCGGGCGGGTGGTACTTGATGGTAACAAAATTAAAACCTTACGCCATATTAGTGGTCTTACCATTCGTGTAGCTAGGCAGGTCTTGGGAGCAGCAGACAAAATTTTACCCTTGGTTAAAACCCCCGACAAAATACATAACACCTTGATAATTTCGCCACCAGGGCAGGGTAAAACCACAGTTTTACGGGATTTGGTGCGACAGCTATCCAATTCAGGCAGGCACGTATCAGTTGTGGATGAGCGTAGCGAAATTGCTGGAAGTTGCCAAGGGATTACCCAAAATGATTTGGGCGAGCGGACAGATGTACTGGACGGCGCACCAAAAGCCGAGGGTATGCTATTGATGCTTCGTGCCATGTCGCCTGATGTGATTGCTGTGGACGAAATCGGAGGGGCGGACGACGTATCGGCACTGTTGTCTATTGCCAGTTGTGGTGCAAAAATAATCGCCACGCTACATGGGGAAAATATGGCGGATTTGCAACGAAAACAAAGCCTTGCACCAATGCTTGACAATAAAATATTTGATAAATATATATTTTTAACGGACAAGCCCACACCAGGCACAATAAGAGAGGTGGTAGAGTGTTTCTAACGATTATTGGGGGGGCTTTGGTCTGCCTATCCACCACCTTAATAGGGATATATCTTGGAGGGGCTGGCGGAAGGCGTGCCAAGGATTTGCTAGAATTCAAAAAAAGTCTAATATTGCTAAAATCCCAAATCGACTATGCGATTTACACCCTACCCCAAGCTTTTAGCCACATTGCGCAAAGGGTCGCCCCTCCGCTAGATAACTTTTACAGGAGGTTGGCAGAAGCCCCAGACGGCTGGTCCGATGAGATTTTGCAACTAAAAAGCAATCTGCACAAAGACGACCTCGTAAATATATCGCTTTTGGGGGCTTCGCTGGGTCAAGGAGATGCAGATGTGCAAATAAATTCAATAGACATGGTGCTTGCCACAATTGATGATACCTTGGGTCAATTGACAGTCAAGAATAAAACAGATACAAAAATGTACAGAAGTTTAGGTGTGGTGTCGGGTTTGCTTATCACCATAGCACTATTATAGGGGGATTTTATGGACATTACAGTGGTATTCCAAATAGCGGCGGTAGGTATTTTAGTAGCTGTGCTTAACCAAGTATTAAAAGGTGCTGGGCGTGATGACCAAGCCACCATGACCACCCTTGCAGGGCTTATCGTGGTTTTGTTTTGGATAATAAGCCACATAAGCGACCTTTTCGGCACGGTACAGAACCTGTTCCAACTCTAACGAAAGAAGTGATACTATGGATATTTTCCAAATAGTAGCAATTGGTATAGTGGGCGGTATTTTGGCTGTTATGCTGAAAAAAGAAAATCCCACAATTGCAATTATGGTGACACTGGCGGTTGCGGTGTTGATATTCTTGCTTTTAATGCCGCCCTTGGCTGGCTTAATTGGGCTTATTGCCCAGATTACGGGACATTTGTCCAGCGGACAGGAATATGTTTTGGTTGTTGTGCAAATAATCGGCATTGCTTATGTGGCAGAGTTCGGCTCTCAAATCTGTAATGATGCGGGAGAGGGGTCAATTGCTACTAAAATAGAGTTGGCTGGTAAAGTGCTTATAATGGGAATTGCCGCACCGATTATCATTTCTCTGGTAGAACAAGTTGTGGCGATTATCCCTGCATAGTCGTGCCTGTGCAAGAGAGATTGCTTCGCTTCACTCGCAATGACGAGCTGTACGTTTGTTGCACCACACACCGTCATTGCGAGTGAAGCGAAGCAATCTCTCTTGCACATACGAAACTTACAAAAGAAGGTGTTAAAATGATATTCAAATTCTGTGCTTTGATGTTGGCGATAACAATGCCCACGGGTGTTGAGGAACAATTGATGGGGTTAGATTTAGGCGTGCAACTGGGTGGTGGGGGTAGTACATTAGTTGGTCCTGTAGACGACCTAGGCGACCTTGCAATGCAAGCCCTTCGTGGCGAAATCGACTTGTCCATGGGCGGTATATTCTCATGGCTGTTATCCGCACTGTTTGCAGAGGTTCACACGCTTTTCTATATTTTGCGTCATATGCTGATAATCGCCATCTTGTCCGCATTTTTCAAAGCCATGACAGGTTCGTTCAAAAACAGTGGTATTTCAAAGCTGGGTTTTTACATTTGTTACATAGTGATTATAGGGCTTTTGTTCCGCACGTTTCTGCTGGCACTGGGCATTATGACGGATATGGTAGGCAATATAGTCTTTTTACTCACAGGCTCCACCCCTGTGATTATCGGTCTGGTTGCGGGCGGGGGTTATATCGCTTCGGCAACGGCTTTCGCTCCTATCCTTATCTTTGCTTCCAGCTTTTTAACCATCTTTTTGGACAGCATAATGGTACCTTTGCTAATTTTTGCTTCAGCCATCACCCTTGTAAACTTCCTGTCAGAAAGGGAAACGCTGGACAACCTATCAGAACAAATGCACAAAGGCATAAGTTTTGGATTAAAAGCAGTGGCGGTGGTGTTTATGGCGGTGCTGGGTTTTCAACGAGTAGCCACGCCCATTTTGAACACAGTGGCAATAAGAGGAACAAGAACAGCAGTCGGTGCTGTACCTGCCGTGGGCGGGGTGCTTACAGGGGCAATTGACACAGCGATTGTCTACAGCCAAGCCCTTCGGGGGGCAGTGTCCACCGCCTTGCTAATAGCCGCTGTCAGCAGTAGCATTGTCCCAATCTTACAAATTGTGGCATTTATCCTTGTTTACAAGGTCACAGCCATTTTAATTTCCCCAATTTGCGACGAAAGGATTGTAGACGCAATCGACGCTGTGGGTAATTATACCGCCCTAATACTTGGCGTGTGCATCCTTGCTGCATTTTTGTTTATCTTTATAGTGCTTGCCACCCTAAGTCTGTAACACGGAGGTTTACAAATGACAGCTTTATCAGATTACATCAGAAACCTAGCGGTTTTCCTGCTTTTCTCCAGCTTCATAACCATAATAACCCCAGGCAAAAAATTTGAACACTATGTAAACCTTGTCCTTGGCATAATCCTAATCTTCGTACTTATAGCGCCTTTGTCAGGGGTGATAAATGCCTTAGCAGGCTCATCAGGCGACATTTTCGCCGACATTACACTGGCTTACGACCGTGCCGCCATGTCACGCCAAATCGAACAAGCCGACCAGCAACAACAAGAAACAATTTTAGCCCTATTCATAGACGGCTTAACCCGACAAAGCCAACGGCTGGTGGACAATCACGGACATTTCTACCTTGAAACCGCAAATTTCACCATAAACACCAACGACAATTTTGGTGAAATTCTACAAATCCATCTAACCCTGCGGGAGCGTGGCACAAACGTCCCATTTCTAAGGATTGACCCCATACGAATTACCCAAACAATAGGCACAAGAGGCGAACCACAACAAATCGAGCAAGAAATTGCAGAAAACCCCAATATTGTGTCGTTAAGAAATTTGCTTGGGGACTTCTATAACTTGGCTAATGACAATATAATACTAGAAACCATGGACTAACCGTGGCTTCTACAAATGATTAAGAGGTGACGAAATGTTACAGATTTTTAAGAACTTCATGGACAAGAAGGGCAAAAAAGGCTTACAAAACCTAGTTATCATGCTGGTTGCTGGTGTTGTACTGCTTTTAATAAGTGCCTATTTTGCAAACACAAGGGGGGATGGTGCAGGTGGAGAGTTGATAGTTGAGAGTTTAGAGTTTGAAGCTCCAGCAGTGGCTTCCACTCTTTCCCAAGAAAGGTATATTTCACAACAAATGGAGGAAATCCTATCCCTTGTGGCGGGTGCGGGTCAGGTGCGGGTTATGCTTACTTTGGGCAACCCCGCCAATATCTACGCCCAAAACACCCAAGCCAGCCTGTCCGCAACCACTGAGGAGGACGGGGAAGGGGGTGTGCGTAATATTGACACAGAAACCAGCTCTCACACATATGTGATGGTAAGACAATCGGACGGTAGCGAGCGACCTCTGCGAATACAAGAAATCCGCCCCAATATTGAAGGGGTTATAATCGTGGCAGAAGGTGCAGGAGATGCGGCAGTGCGTGACGCTTTGGTGCGTGCCGCCCACACAGTCCTTGGCATTGCCGTCCATCGTGTGCAGGTTTTTCAAATGCAACAATAAAAAATATATGGAGGTTACATAATGAAAAGATTTTTGAGATTTAATCGCTCCAATGACGGGCGAAAGTTCAAGTTAAAGCGTAATCATGTGGTGATTTCTGCTCTTGTGGTAATGATTGGCATAACGGGTTATCTTAACCTACGTGATGGCGGTTCAGCCTATGAAAACGGACTGCCTCTTACCAGTGCTGGGGAAATTATGGCACTTATCATGGATGACACCATGGCACAAGATGTAGTGATGGTAAACACCACGCTGGATTATCACGGCAACCTAGGCATGACCCACAACAATGAAATCCATGCCGTTCCCGTGTCGGGTGATGGTTCTGCTGTTTTTGTAAACACCACCAACGACAGCTCTTTCTTCATCCAAGCCAAGTTAAACCGTGAGCAAGCCCGTAGTGGTCAAATGTCCACCTTAACAGAGCTTATCAACAACCAGAATATTGCCCAAGACCAGCGTGCAGACAAAGCATCCCAACTCTCAGACATTCTAAGCCGTATCGAGCGTGAAGCCGCCGCCGAAGCCCTTATTGAAGCTAAAGGTTTTGCGGAAGTTTATGTACGAATTGGCGACAATGCCGTTGACATTGTTGTTGACCGCCCAGAACTAAGCGACCAAGAAATTGCCCAAATTGTAGATGTTGCCATGCGTAAAACAGGTTTTGCCATGGACCAAATCTTTGTTAGTCCGCTTCGTCAAAACTAAAAAATATCCCGCATCCTAGTGATGCGGGATATTTAATTTAAGATTTATAGTTTGTTATTCACATATCATTACTTCATGTTGTTGGGCGGACTTTTCTTGTTCGGCTTTGCGTT
>WQZZ01000073.1 GCA_009780485.1 Defluviitaleaceae bacterium
AGCTCAGAAAAACCCAAGTTTCAAAGAGCAACCCTATTACTTGACCAACCATAATGGTAGGGGCGGGCATTGCCCGTCCCATTTCTGTTGGCACTATTATTTTGGGTTGTACGGTATCGTCTGCATACATGGGACGGGCAATGCCCGCCCCTACCAGTGAGGTAACTTCAATGGAATACACACTAACCAAGACAAATCGTAAGACAATAGCATTGTACGTCCGCAACGGCAAACTGGAAGTAAAAGCTCCCCAAAGGGCAACCAAAAAACAAATAGAAACCTTCATCCACTCCAAAGCAGACTGGATAAACGAAAAACTACCCAAATCCATAAACCAACAACAAAAACGTGAAGCCTTCACCTTAAATTACGGCGACAATGTGCTACTTCTAGGACAACTTCACCCCATCATATCCGCACAAGGCAAACTAAAATTCGACAACCAAAACTTCTGCATCCCCCAAGGGCTAAACCCCCAACAAATCAAAGACACCTGCATAAAAATCTACCGCACCATCGCAAAAGAATACCTACCCAACAGAACCCTAGAAATAGCCAAAACCATGAACCTAAACCCCACCACCATAAAAATAAACGGGGCATATACCCGCTGGGGTAGTTGCTCATCCCTCGGCAACATAAACTTCTCATGGCGACTAATAATGGCAAACCCCGAAACCATAGACTATGTAATAACCCACGAACTGGCACATCTACAAGAAATGAACCACAGCCCAAAATTCTGGGCAATCGTAGAAAACGCCATACCGAACTACAAACAGCACAAACAACACCTAAAACAACTACAAAAACGCCTAGCCACAGAAAACTGGTAACAAATTACCCTCCTTGTTCCATCACCCTCAAAAGCTCCGATAACTTCTTTGCGGACACAGGCACACAGCTCTCATCCGCCATTATAGCCTGCTTAGTATCTTTGTTAATTCTAATAACCTTACCAGGGTTCAATATATACGACTTATGGCAACGGTAAAATTTCGGAACAAGCTCCGACACCTCGCTGATAATTCCACGAAAATCCACCTTGCCATTCTCCATCCGCAAAATCATCCGCTCTCTAACTTTAGGATGCGTTTCAAAAAACAAAATTTCATCATGTGGGATATTCCAAACCTCACCATTTGCCGTCACACGGAAATGTTTCGTATTTTCAACTCGCTCTTTCAAGTAACGCCTATTAGCTGCAATAATACATTCAACCATACGCCGTTCCATATTCTCCAAATTACCTTTAACAATAAAATCCATCGCCTCAATTTTATGCTCATAGGTCAAAACGGCAGCCTCTTGATGTGTGGTAACAAATACAATTTTAGCCATCGGGTCTGCTTCTCTAATTTTCAAACCCAGAATAATACCGTCCAAATGCTTATCATGCAAATTAATATCAAGAAAATACAGCCCTCTCCTATCAGGATGTTTTTTCAGATAATCCAACACATCTGTCGGACTGCCCGTGGACAAGGCTATCTCAATCTCAGAATCTTTATTTGCGATATACTTGCTGACGATGCGTCCCATCTGCACACGATACTTGGGTATGTCTTCACAAATCACTATCTGCAACATTTATTCCGCACCCCCAATACGCAATTTCTGTATGAAGTTACCTTCCACAATACTTGTTTGTATTGTGACACCTTTAGACTGTCCCGCCACCATTTCCGATAAATTACTAAGACCAATACCCCGTCCTTCGCCTTTTGTAGAATACCCCACCCGCTCCAATTCGTGAAGGGGCGGGGTATCCGCCCGACAAGTATTTTTCACAACGAAAGTAGTGCCATCACCCAACTTATAAACGGCAACCATCAACTGACCTTCACCCATTGCCGTCAATTCCTCGATAGCATTGTCCATGATGATGCCAAGCATTCGCACAAGCACCATGGAATCTATAGGCACATGGTCAATTTCTTCCGTTGCTTCAAATGTGGTGTCAATGCCCAAATTCTGTGCCGTCATAAGCTTTATAGCCAAGGTGCTTTTAATTTCTTGCGGCATAATTTTACGCAAACCCTCCAACGTAAAATCATTTTTTGTAATTATTGCAAAGGCTGGCTCCACACTAGACTTGTAATATCTAGTAAGCCCTGCCAAATCTTCATCATAGATATATCCAGACAAAGATGCGAAAACATTACTTACATCATGTGTAAATCCACGTTGTGCCGAATAGCTTTGTTCGATTTGTGCCGTATAGTATTGAAGTATTTTTTGCTCGACTTCCTTTTGCCGAACAATCATTCTTGCTTCTGTATGCCTTGCGTAGAAATAGAGGATAACGAATACAGAAGACGCAACAATTATAAACAAAACGTTATACCAGTAGCTAATATTGTATCCGATAAAAAGCCATATATTTGTTAAGGCTCGACTAAAGCCGAAAACGGTTTCAATTAGGACAAAAATAATCATATTAAGGATGAAAAACAAGGCAAAAGCAAGTAACAGAAATGTCTGCATCTTATCATTTCCATGAATTGTTCTACGTAGCTTCTTAGTTGCCTTCACAAATAAGGAAACGATTGCAATAGAAGTTATCACATATGGAATTGACCATAAGAAATGAAAAAATGAAACACGTGAGGGTGAAGGAGTTGTGTAGAAAAACTCAAGTAAAGGAAACCACAAAGTTTCGATGATACCTATCAAAAAATTAGAAATGGATGTCAAGATAAATGCTTTCTTAGCAGAGTATTTTTTTATTTTGAAAAAATATAAAAAGAAAAACAAAATAATCAAAATGCCAGAAGCCACTACAATGAAAATGCTTTCAGTATAGAAATTGCGACTAATTGCGGTGATGACCTTAGCAAGTATGCCACCAACAACAAGGTAAATCGTCTCTTTAGAACAGATTTTCAAATCTCTAGTTAATAATTTTGGAGCAATGATAAAAGGTGGAACAAATAAAAACACATAAATAAAAAATGTAAAAGTCATTACAATCATCTCCCTCGTGCCAAAGTTGACCTGCCACTACCATTAAGGTAAAGGTTGTATATAGTTGCCAACTTAAAAACAAACAAAGCCCAAACCACTTTACCTGTCAGCCATTCCAAATAGGGCAGGGGTCGCCTCTTACCCCTATGTATATTATAGCACAAAAAGCACAACTAATCCATATGCTTTTGCCGAATTTTGCCGAAAGCTATATTATAGTTGCCACAATTTCCCAGAACAACATCCAACTTAAATAATAAACCAACCACTTGCCAAACGCAACGGCTTGCGTTAAAAACACCCCAAACTGCGCACAATCGACTTAGGTTTTGTCTTTTCGACGCAGTTTGGGGTCTTATCAACGCAAGCTATTGTACTTTACACACAAATACTTTATCATATAACCCATGGGAGAGGTGCAACAACCAACCCAACTCAACTAAATACAACATAATAAAATTTCTAACAAAATAAGGAAAGACGGGCAGCGGGTGTTTTCCTTATTTTTGTTCAGGAAGATTTGGTTGTTGTCTGTTGACTAAGGGAGGAGGGTTTTTACAACCAAGCAACGGCGATGTTGTTATTCAACTAAGAAGACTTAAGGCAAAAAGGAAAAGGAGAATGTTTATGAATTTTTTGAAGAGGCAAAGCAAACGCTTGCAAAGATTGCTGGCGAGCCTGCTGGCTGTGATAATGGTGGTAGGTTTTATGCCTGCGGTAAACCTACAAGCCAACCAGCTTGCTACGATACCAGTACATAGCACTGATGACGCACAGATAACGGCTGTGTCAGATGTGCCAACGACCCAAACCGTTGGTGTAACGCCCTTAAGTGGCACTTTCACCAATCCTGCTGGGGGGACGATTGGTCCTGGCAGTGTTCTTACTATAGGTGCAAACATTAATGGCACAATAGACGTTAACGGTGGCACATTGTATCTCAATTCAGACGACTTTACCCTAACGGGTAGTGTTACCGTAAGAAATGGTGGCACATTTAATATGTCCGCTGGAACCATAAATCGTACATCAGGTGTTTTCGCAGGTGTTCATTTGAGGGATGGTGGCACATTTAACATGACAGGCGGAACTGTTATGTCAAGCACAAACAGAGTTTGGGTAAGATATGGCAGTACATTTAACATGCATGGCGGAACCCTAGGCGGAACCAGTGGTCGTGGCGTTTTGGTTACTGGAGCTAGCACATTTAATATGTATGGAGGTCATATCTACAGAGGCTCATCTCAGGAAGGTGCTGGCGCACTTGTCGAACAAGAATCCCGTATGTATATGCACGGTGGCACTATAAGTCACAGCAATAATGCTTTTAGGGGTGGCGGTGTATACGTACGCAGCAACGGACATTTATACATGGCTGAGGGTGCTACCATAAGCCATAACCGTGCTGGTCAGAACGAAGGTGGCGGTGTGCGTGTAGACAATGCTACATTCATTATGAGTGGCGGTGTAATTAGTGATAACACAGCAAACATGCACGGTGGTGGCGTGTATTTGAGAGACGGTTCACATTTTTACATGAGCGGCAACGCTATAATCCGTAATAACACTTCTGGTTATCCAAGTAATCCTAGCAATGGGCATGGTGGTGGCTTAGCTATCACCAGAGAGTCCGTGGCTACGCTTTCTGGAAACGCTACAATTAGCGAGAATAGCTCAATAGGCAGAGGTGCTGGTGTAGCCGTGGTGGCTCACTATACAACACTTAACATGTTAGACAATGCACAAATTATAGGGAACACCACAAGTATGAATGCTGGCGGTGTACTTTTGAGCAATAATAGTCTTTTTAACATGTATGGCGGACTAATCGCATACAACCGTGCTGCAAATGGTGGTGGTATAGCGGCACCGCCCCCACTCGGACCGACTTGGGCTCCTTTTGAATTAAACATACATGGTGGTGAAATCCGTGACAACACCCTAACCGCTAGTGGTACACCAATCAATCGTGGTGGCGGAATATATTTAACGGGCAGTACTGCTTCGGTTGTTAACATAACTGGTGGCGTAATCAAAAACAACGAAGCGCAATTTGGCGGCGGTATTTTCATGACATCAGGTGGCAGTTGGTCGCCAGAGTTTGCAGGCAATACAGTTGTTATTAGTGGTGGAACAATAGAAAACAACACAGCCCACACTTTTGGGGGTGGTGTGTTTTATGACCTACCCGTTGACTATGACAATATCCTACCTCGTCTGACAATTGGATCAGATGTAGTTATGAGAGGTAACGTAGCACCTAACACAATCATCAACGATGTACTCAACACAGCGAACCAAAACCGCATCCAACCCTCTAGCTGGACGACGCATACAAGACCAGTTGGCTCACCAGGGCTTCACGCCTTTAATAGTTTGGATATTCATGTTTTGGACAGAGACTATGATGAGCTGATTAGTAACACACGCACTGCAACCTTTAGACATGCTGTGGATGGTCCGCTTACCTCGACAATCTCAGGCTTCCCAAATCCATCCGAGAACTTATCATTCCAAATCGGCGAAACTGTAGCACTGCCTGCATTGACTACCACAAGCGATGCTAATGGTTTTGAAATGGGTACATGGAATTTTGAAGGCTGGGGGTCCAACGATTGGTCTCCAGAGGTTCGTACTGAAAGTTTCGTAATGGAAAATTTGCCAAGTAACATGGACATTTACCCCATTTGGACATTTACCCCAACCGCATTAACCTTCTCACAGTGGTTACAATGGCAGATTGACCAAGCACCAACGAACACGCCTTTCAACAGCCCAACCTTCGATATTGATATTGCACAATTCCCTGGAGGACCTGGGCCACACGTGCTTACAGGATTTGGGACGGGCAACGGCTTTCTTGTGAATGAGGGACGCAGTGTTAGGATTTATTCTACCAATCCTAATACAGAACAAAATGTGATTCAACGTGGTCTGAATGTTAATGTTCCTGGTCTGTTCTTCCACATTGGTCCTGCTGTTTCTGGAAGCGTAACCCACTATCAAAACGAATTGATATTGGGATGGTCGGATAGAGAAGGGACTTATCCCATCCATTTCCGTGCCAGTGGCTTAAGTAGTGCTATAAGACTTTTTAATACTGGAGTAGGACGTCTTGTTATCGAGGATGTTCACGTGTGTACTAACAACCTCAACACTGCTGCTGCACATATTACGGTGGGTAACAGTAGATTGCATTATCCGTATGCAGGACTTATCATAAATGGTGGCGTTTTCGAGAATGGCAGAGGGAGTGCCAATCCACCATCAGGCTCCATCATTGGAGAAGCAGCGGTTGTTGGCGTCGGAATTAATGGGCGTGCCACAATAAATGGTGGTACATTCAGAAATAACACAGGTTCGGTAATTGCTGATAGGGATAACACAGGAGAAATAACTATAAACGGTGGTTACTTTTACAACAATCATGGTAATAGCAACGGTGGTGGCGGTAGCGTCGTGCGTTCCCATGGCGCCCTACGTATAAACGGTGGCACGTTCACCAACAACAGTGCTTTATTTGGCGGAGCCGTCTTAGTCGAGGTCGAAGGACGTGCTTTCTTAGAAAATGGCGGTGTACTTACTGGTCCAAATGCCCATGACAATGTATATATCGGTTCCAACGTACATATGTCGGGCAACACAGCCATAAGAGGTGTAAGGCTTAACGAAGAGTTGTCTGCGCTAAATCCGCAAGTCAACCCAGGCACTATTTCTGTGGGAGCTGTCCCATTTAACAATTACGATATCGCAACTTCATCTATGGCAACCCGCACAGTAACCTTCGCAACAGGCACACCAGCACCATCAACACATTCAACATTGCCAGCCGACATCATCATGCGTGAAGGCGGAACTATAGCACAATCAAGATTTGACCTACCAGAAGCAATGACAACCACAAGCAACAGTCACAACGGTCAATTTGGTACGTGGCATTTTGATGGATGGAGTGTTCCTAATCTTAGCGGAACCAGAGAACCCGGTTCAATGGTGCAAATGCCAGTAGGTGTCGGAGACTTCAATATCATAGGTGTTTGGAGGTTCGTGGCTAACGACAACCGCACAGCAACCTTTGCAGCGGGTACTGGTAATCACAACCCAACATCAACAGCACCAGCAAACATCACAGCACAAGTCGGAGCAAACTTCACTCTACCAGTTGCAATGACTTCATATAGCACAACCAACGACTCCCAAGTTGGTACATGGGCATTTACTGGCTGGAATGTTGCTGGCACTACACATAATGCTGGTGCAGTAATCGAAATGCCAGCAGGCACTGGTAACCTTAATGTTGTTGCTGTTTGGGAGTTTACGCTTACACAAATCGGTGACCCTGCAATCACCATAACCCAACCAATCCCAACAGAACTACGTCGTCCAGCCCACGGAGCAACCTCGACCGCATCATTTACAGCAGAACTCCAAAACGCACCAGCAGGTGCAACTGTACAATGGGTTATCGACAATTCTCAAGGTTTGGCGGGTCTTGCCATCAGTGGTTCAGGCACACCAGCACTTAACGCCAACTTGACAGCCCAGCCACACGCAACACTAGGAACAATAACCGTCAGAGCCAACCTAATCTATAACGGCGAAATAATTGATGCAGACACTACACAAGTTGCAATCCTAACAACAGGCGGAGGTACTTCGGTGCCACCAGTACCAGCTTTCTTATCCATCGAGCCAATCTTTACCCCATACATCCAACAGGGAATGCCTGCATCTTCGATTTTAAGCATAGGTATGCGTATGTCTAACCTTAACAATGTGGTAGTACGTATCGAAAACCTAGATTTTATCGACCTTCATGGTGCTTTTGGTGGACGTGTGGTTGACCAAACCAACTATGCCGTCTACATCCTGCTAACCCAGAACTTTACAATGGGATTAAATACTGTTCATTATGTACCTATCTTTATTGCAGGAGGATTTGTAACCGAAAGCCGACCAGGAGTAGAGCATTATCGTATGGATGGTATGCGAGTAACAATAGTTTCGGCAGATTAAGGTGTGTTAGTCGCACTTAAATAACATTGAAAAGAATTCTAGTTGAGGTAGTTTGAAGGGTCTGTATAAAAAGACCTATACCACAACTTAAAACCAGTGAAACAAAACGTATGTATTTAGAATATATATGTTAGAAAGGAAGTGTATTTTTGAGGCGTAAGTCTTATGAGAAGATATTAAATGCAAGAAGACACCGTGCTGCGGTGATGAGAAAGGCAAAAGCCATTATGGTTAGCTCGGCATTAGCTGTGATTGTAACTAACAATCGCCTTAATGTCAGTGTGTTTGCCGCAGAACTTGTTGATGAAATGCAAGATAATGCTGTTGCAGAAATGGACAGAGATTACATAGATGCAAATAACATTCAAACACCATCTTTTGGTGATGAAAAGGAGGAGTTAGAAGAACCGCCTTTTAACCTGCTGCCAGAAGGCGGCGGTGCTGACGCTGGTGTAGACGATGAAGAAGACTATGCAGATTCGGAAGGTGGGCTTGTAGACGACAACCCAAACGAGGATGTGTATGATGGTGGCACTGGGGATGACTATGACCATGCTGATGTAGATTCTGATGCTGGCAATGCAGAACCAGATGGCGACCACTTTGAAGACGAACAAGGTTATGGTGTAGCTGATGGGAATTATGATAATGATGCCTACACTGACGCTGACACTAGTGACTCAGACGCAAACACTGACGCAGATGCCGATGGAGACTATGATGGCTTATCTGACGCTGACACCGATGGGGATAGCGATGCCGATGCCGACGCTGATGGTGGGTTAAGTCGCCCTCCGCATGCCATTTTGCCTCCTGGTAGTGCATCTGGCGGAGCTGGGATTAGTGTGGCAGGGATTGATGCAACAGTTGGCACTGTTACTTATGAGCGGATTAGAGTTCCTCTAACCATTGCTCCATTTGGGCTTGATGGATGGCCGACCAACATTCCTTTTGCATTTCTGAATTTGGAAATTCAGCGTACACAAATCCCAGGTCAACGAGACCAAATTAGACTTGTGGATAATTTTGAGGATAGAAATGTCCTTAACATCGCACCAGGTCAATATGCCATCATGGGCTTTAGTGGGAATTTCCTCACTGGGGCTGGCCAACCAACTTATCATCCAGGTGATGGAAGGATAGAGTTGTTGGACGGGTTTGCTCAAGGGAATATGTCTGCTATACTAGGGCAACATCTTAATAGCAATCAGATTGGTACTTGGGCTATATCTATAGTGGATTTGGGCGTGGGTGATATATCCATCCAAGTTGTAATTCAAGCCACTAACGGTAATGGGGTTGTGTGGAGTATAAGCAATCCGTTAGATTATGACCCTGATAATGTTGTGTATAGACCTGTCGAGGGCGATGCCGACGCCGACGCAGATGCCGATGCAGACGCAGACGCAGACGCCGACGCCGACGCAGACGCTGATGCAGACGCCGACGCAGATGCCGACGCTGACGCAGATGCCGACGCTGACGCAGATGCAGACGCCGACGCTGATGCCGATGCCGATGCCGATGCCGATGCAGACGCAGACGCCGATGCCGACGCAGACGCTGATGCCGATGCAGACGCCGACGCTGATGCAGACGCAGACGCCGACGCTGATGCAGACGCTGATGCAGACGCAGACGCAGATGCCGATGCAGACGCAGACGCCGACGCAGACGCTGA
>WQZZ01000074.1 GCA_009780485.1 Defluviitaleaceae bacterium
CTTCACCAACAAGGGCTAGAAAGCCTAGCATCATCTACAAAATCCTAGACAAACCCATTGCAATTAAAATCAAACCCGACAAAACCGTCCACATCCGTTGCCGATGACCCAGTTTTTTGAAAATACCCGACAAATAATACCCCGCCATAAGGAAAAAAACCTGAAAACCAGCCGCCAAAAGCGGCAACAAAAACACATCAAACCCAAGGGAAGCGGTTGCCAAGCCCACCCCCAAAGAATCCAGCGACAGCATTAGGGCAAGTTGCCACTCGCTGAGAATTGGGGCATATTCGCCTTTACAGCGAAAACTATTAATTAAAATCCACAACCCAAGCGAAGTTACCCAGACGGCAGCGGCAATTGTTGCCGTACCTTCTGGCAACACATCGGCAAAAATGCCACCCAAAAATTCTGCAACACCTAATACAAACACGGACACGGCAAACACAATTAAATAAGTACGCAATCCCAAACGGTGCCTTCGCAAACCACAGGAAACACCCATGCCAAGAGCATCAAAACTTAATGCGACAGCAAGAACAAAAGTCACAAAATCACCCCTTTCTTCGCATTATATGCAGAGAATGGGTGTAAAGTTTATTTTCGCAAAAAAGTCTTGACAAAAGATGGGATATGCTGTATAATGCTGTCATGTGGCTGATTTCCTTGGGGGAAATAAAGAACACGCAAGACGGGTGAAGAATTGAAGCACTCTCCCATCTTGCGTGCCTACGCCACATATAGCGACCTAAGTAGATTATACATCACTTAGGTCTGGTTTGCAACACCAAAAAATCAGACGAGAGGTGACAGTTTTATGACAGACCACGAAAACAAGGGTTACATAATTAAACCCATACCGTGTTACGAGCTTTCAATGAAAGAGGTAAATCACACTATCACAATTGCTTTAGCCGACCATTTAAGTGGTATTTTCAAAGAGCTAAAAGTATTTATACGTGCAAAGGAAAAACCAGATTGCCCAAATGTTAAGTTCATAGAACGCTTAGAGGAAGAAGTTAGAAAAGCACGTAAAGAAGCAGATGAAAGAAGAAACAGCTAAGAACGCAAAACACCTTTCTTATGAAAGGTGTTTTTTATGTTAGGGGCAACCCCTCTGTCCGTCATTGCGAGGAGCGAAGCGACGAAGCAATCTCACGTCTACAGGCAGGAGATTGCTTCGTCGCTTCGCTCCTCGCAATGACGGGGTTATTGCCACCCATACCGCTTGCAGAATTAGCCAAGTTTTTTCTTCTTTACATGAAGTGAATTATGTGATATAATAACATCCATTGTGAAGTGTTAAAAAAAGCTGTAACTTATTGGAGGAAGTGTCATGCAGAACCTTTTACGAAAGATTAAGATTGGTCCACGTTTGTATTTTATGTTTGGTTTCATCATCTTTGCTCTGCTATTTATTGCTTGGGGCGGAATTAGTAGCCGTGTAGAGCTAATGCAGCAAGGCGACTATATGGTTGGGATGGTAGAAGTAATGATGGCTGACACAACGGTTGGCGCAACCACCCAAGCCATGCTTTTAGAAATCCACGACATATTGGGTCAGCAAAATGAAGATATGGTAAGTTCTAACCGTATGATTTTGGTGTATATAGCTGTCGGTTTCGCTTTTGCTTTGGTTATGTCTATCGCCATTGTAAATTCCATCACCAAGCCCTTGGGCAAACTTGCCGAACTTTCACAAGAAGCGGCATCTGGTAAGCTTCACTCAAATATTGACAGAACCAAAAGCACCAACGATGAAATTAGCAGTATGGGTAAGGGACTTTTAGGGCTTATTGACACATTAAAAGACCTAACTGACGACTTGGCGAAGCTTAACTATGAATTTAACGTCCTAGGCAACACAAGCTACAGGGTCGATAGTAGTAAATATCAAAATTCTTTTAAGCAGACTGCGGAGGAAGCTAACAACCTCCTTGACTTAGAGGTGAAAATTGTTAGGGATGTCATTGGGGTTGTTAAAGAAATTAGCGACGGTAATTTTGATGCCCGCATGGACGATTTGCCAGGGGCAATGATGATTTTGCCCAACACCCTAAACGATGTTACAGCCAAACTAAAAGGGGTTAGCGGGGAAATTAACCATGTTATCAGCAAGGCTGCCCTAGGTAGCTTTGAGCGTAGCAATGTTGACGCTTTTAGCGGGGACTGGCGGAAGATTTTGCTGTCCATAAATGATTTGATAGATGCCATTGAAGCACCCGTCCAAGAAATCGAAGAAGTGCTTGGTAAGGTTAGCAAGGGCGACTTCAGCCGTAAAATTACAGGCGATTATCACGGAGACTTCCTCAAAATCGAGAATTCTGTAAACTCTACTGTAGACACTATTTCTTCGTATATCAAAGAAATAGGGACTTTGCTTTCCCAAATTGGTAATATGAATTTGCGTATACAAATTAAACGTGACTATGTGGGCGAATTTGCCGCAATTAAAACCGCAATTAACGCAATTACCCATTCGGTTAGCTCTGTTGTGTCGGAAATTAATTCCGCATCTGGGCAGGTGGCAGAAGGTGCTGTTGTTATCGCCAATTCTACCAGCGAATTGATGGGTAGCTTTGAAGAACAAACCGCATCCACCAGCGAATCAGCGGATGCCGTTAAGGTGCTGACTGATAAAACCCGCAAAAACTCTGAAGATGCAAACAAGGCAAAGGAATTGTCTGAAAAAGTGCAAGATGCGGCACATTTGGGCGAGAGTCACATGAGAGAAATGTCCGAGACCATGGACGCAATTAAAGCATCTAGCTCCGAAATTGCCAAGGTTGCTGAAATTATCGAGGGTATTGCCTTCCAGACCAACCTACTTGCCCTAAACGCCAGCGTTGAAGCCGCAAGAGCGGGAGAGCATGGTAAAGGCTTTGCCGTTGTCGCTGACGAGGTACGTAACTTGGCGGGTCGTTCTGCCACGGCAGCCAAGGAAGCCAGCGAGATGATTGAAAAGTCTCTTAGCCGTGTGGATGATGGTGTTGCCAAGTCGGCAGAGACCACACAGGCACTTAATACAATTGTAGAAATTGCTTCCAGCGTGGCAGATGTGGTAGCTAATATTTCGCAAGCATCCCATGAGCAGGTAGAGGAAATCAGCAAAATCCAGTCCAGCATGGAGGTTATTTCTGGTGCTTCCAATGGTAATGCCATGGCTGTACAATCCAGTGCGTCTGTAAGCCAAGAATTGTCCAGCCAAGCGGATATGCTTGCTTCCCTAGTGGGTCAATTCAAAACACGATAGGAGAGTTATGATGAAAGTTATAGGAATTAACGGTAGCCCAAATGAAAAGGGCGGAACATTTCATAGTTTGACACAGGTTTGCAATGCACTGGAAAAAGATGGTGTTGCCACGGAGATTTTACATATCGGCAAGCACACCTTTCACGGTTGTAAACATTGTGGGCAATGTTTCAAAAACAAAGACCGCAAATGCGTGCTTGATGATGATTTTAACACCCTTGCAACAAAAATTTATGAAGCGGATGGTATCATAATCGGTTCTCCCGTGCATTTTGCGGGGATGAGTGGCGTGCTTAAAACCTTTTTGGACAGACTTTTCTACGTCAGCACCGCAAATGGTAATTTGTTTTATCAGAAGGTGGGGGCGGCTGTTACGTCTGTACGCCGTTCGGGTGGCGTTACCACTGTTGACAGTATGAACCACTATCTGCAATATTCTGGTATGATGATGGCGGCTAGTAATTATTGGAATGTGGTTCACGGCAATGGTGGCGACCAAGTTTTGAGGGACACGGAGGGTATGCAAATAATGTCCGTGCTGGGCGAGCAGATGGCGTGGATGCTTCGTATTCGCAAAGAAGGTAACCCGCCAGCACCCCAGAAAAAAGTTTATATGAACTTTATCCGTGATTAATAGGTAGGGGCGGGCATTGCCCGTCCTTTTTATGTATACGATACCGTCAAATCCTAAAGAATAGTGCCAGCAGTCATAGGACGAGCAATGCTCGCCCCTACCACGTCACGACCTCGTCGAATAAGGGTTTGGTGGAGTTTCGGTGGCTTATGCAGATTATGGTGCGGTTGGGATATTCTCTAAATAAGTCGGTGATTATTTTGGTTTCAAGCTCCTCGTCCATATTGGAAAAAGCCTCGTCAATCAGCATAATTTCTGGCTGGGTTGCAAGCATTTGGGTCAGCACATTGCCGTAAAAACTGCCAGATGCTTGGGAGGCCGTCCATAGATTTGCAAAAAGCTCTGCGGCGGGGCGGTTTGTGAAATAACCCTGTTTGGCACGCAACAACCTTTCGATATAATACAAAGGCCAGCGGGTTATTGCACCCCATTCAAAATCCGCACACAGGTATGACCCCAAGCCGTTCATGGCGAACACAAGGGCGAACATCCCCGCTGTAAGCAAAACCCGCTGGGCAAAACCGTCGAAGTTTTGTGTCATCAGATAGTTGTTAAGGGTCAGTGCCAGCAGGTCGTTGGCATACAGCAACAAGAAACCCGACCCCACTGTAAGCACCACAAAAAATGCAAGCGACAACTTTGTTCTGATGCCTTTGGTGGCTATTTGGGTTATTGTTTTCATGCGTTTACCTCCTTGTGTTTGAGTGCAAAAAGGGGCAACCAGTGGTCGCCCCTAATAATTAACGCCCGCAAGATGGGCATGGTTCTCCAACTCTTTCGATGATAATTTTGTCACCTTCAATGTACACGTTGACCTTTGTGCCTTTTTCTAAGCATAGAAGGTCTCTGGCTTCTGCTGGGATTACAATCCTGTTTAATTCATCGAGAACTCTTTCTTTTAGGAATTTCTTTTTGTTTTCCATATGGGCATCGCTCCTTTCTTATACCCTTGTTGTCGAAAGTGCTTGACAAGAAGACCTAAGATAGGGTACAATGTCCCTTAGGTCCCTTTTGGGGTACTGGTGGTGCTTGCCTGATGGCTTTCGAGGCTTTTCACAGGCAAGCACTTTTTAATACCCCTTTAATTAAAGGAAGAACAATAAAGCACTTTTAGTATACGACAAAATTCTTTGTTCGTCAAGGGTTTTTTGCAAAAAAGTTTTGTTTTTGGGTATCGTCCGCAGAATTGGGACGGGCAATGCCCGCCCCTACCAATGTGCAGTTATCACCTATGTATAAGGTAAGCGATAACCGTGGTAGGGGCGGGCATTGCCCGTCCCAGTTCGATTGACGATACCGTTGTTTATTGTACAATGGCGGAATCTTGGGCTTTGCACATTCTGCGGTATGCCCCGTCTTGTGCAATAAGCTCCGCATGGCTACCGCTTTGGGTTATGCGTCCATCTTCAAAAACATGGATAACATCGGCATTTCGTATGGTTGACAATCTATGTGCAATTGCTATAATTGTCCGTGTGCCTGCAATTTCGTTAATGGCTTGTTGGATTTGCATTTCGGTTTCCACGTCCACGCTGGCGGTGGCTTCATCCAAAATAAGCACGGGTGCTTTGCACAAAACAGCACGGGCAATTGCCATGCGTTGCTTTTGTCCGCCCGATAAACGCAAACCTCTCTCCCCCACTTGGGTTTGGTAGCCGTCTGGCATCGCCATAATATCGTTGTGGATGCGGGCAATTTTGGCAGCGGCTTCAATTTCTTCCAGCGGGGCGTCTGGTGATGAAAGCGAAATGTTTTGGGCAATTGTCCCATTAAACAAAAATGTATCTTGAAGCACAACTGACACGTTTTTGCGAAGGCTGGCAAGGGTTATGTCCTTTAGGTCATGCCCGTCAAGGGTAATCCGCCCTGCTGTCGGGTCGTAAAATCGGCTAATTAACTGGGTCATTGTGGATTTGCCCACGCCAGTCGCCCCCACAAAAGCTACCATCATCCCAGGCTTTATGTCAAATGAAATATCCTGCAAAACAGGCACATTGTCTATGTAAGCAAAATCCAGCTTTTCAAAGCTGATGCCCCCTTTGGCAACGCCTATATCAACTGCGTTTTCCTTATCCACCACATTTTCTGGCTCGTCAAGTATTTCGATAACACGTTCCGCCCCTGCAAGGGCTTGGTTGGCACTTTCCAGCAAATTGGCAAGCCCCATAATCGGATTAAAGAACATTGCTAAATATAGCCAAAACACCACAATGTCTTCCACAGGCAAGCTACGATGGAAGGCAAGCCAACCGCCAAAGCCCACCACAATAACTGTCCCTAATGCTGCGGTAAATTCCACAGTCGGGTGGAAAAACGCCGATGTTTTCAAGGCTTTTAGCATGGTTGTGATGTAATGCCAGTTTTTATCACGGAAATTGCCACTGGCACGCTCTTGTTGCCCGAAAGCCTGTATCTCCTTGATGCCCGATAGATTATCTTGTAACTGTGCGTTCATTTCGCCCCTTGTTTTTTGCAACAGGCGAAACTTTGGGCGCACTTTTTTGTTGAAAATCCAGCCACTTAGCAGGATAAACGGTATAGGAATGGCGGTGAGAAGGGCAAGTTGCGGGTTGATAAGAAAAAGTATGGTTGTAACACCGATGAGGGTAAAAAAGTTCGTCATCATGTCGGGGATTATGTGGGCATACATCAGCTCAAACTGGTCTGTGTCCGCCACTACACGTGTCATAAGCTCCCCCGTTTGTTTGTTGTGGAAAAAACGCATGGAAAAACTTTGGATGGTATTATATACCTTTTGGCGGATTTCATGCACCAAATTCCACGCCGCCACATGGGACAGGTAGCTTGACATAAAACGGAAAATGATACGTAAGCCGTATATCCCCAAAAGCATTAGGGCTATCACGCCAATCTCCCCAAGACCCTGCTCCGTAATGCCGTCAGACACAATGCCTATCATATTACGCAAAAGCATTGGGGCGGTAAGATTAAGTGCCGTCACTGACAGCGTGCTTAACATAGCGATTATCAAAAGCCCTCGGTACTTTTTCGCCTCTTTTGCAATTCTTAACAAAACTTTCATCCCTGTCACCTCTATTTTGATTTTGTAATTAGCATACCACTTTTATTATACAGCACGACCAAAAACATTTCAATACCCGCTTGATACTTCTCACCAAAACAACTATAATATATTTACATTTTAATTTTTATTAAACGCTAGTTTACCTCGGTTTAACCTTTGTGTATTAAAATGACAAAAATAACTTTTGAGGGTGATTGTTTTGACCATAAAACGACGGTTGCTTATAACCAATATTTTGATGATACTTTTTCCTGTGATTATCACAGCGGTTACATATCTTGGGGTGCGCTCTATTATCATTGGTGATGATGCACAAACAAGGGGCGGACTGCTGGGAGAAGACCGTTTTGACGGTGCGCCCAGCATACCTGTACTTAACTTTGCAGAAGCTGACAGTATATTCCAGATGGGCGACTTTGTTCATATCACCAGTGAAATTTCCTTATACCATTCAGCTTTGGGTGATTATGTTATTGTGCTTTCTGACATATACAGACAGAACATCCACGATTTTCATAACCCACGCCTATTTCTGCCAGTAGCAATAATTTATTTGCTTATAGTGGTTGTTTTGGCTAATATCCTGCTTGCAAAGCACATAACACGCCGTATCACCACACCAATAAACATATTGTCTAATGGGGTGCAGGAAATAAGTGAAGGAAATTTGACCCACCGTATCAAATACAGTGAAGGTGACGAGTTCGATGCAGTTTGTAAGGATTTCAACGAAATGGCGACCCGCCTACACGAAATGGTACAGCAACGACAAGCGGACGAGCAAAGCCGAAAAGAGCTGATTGCTGGCATATCCCACGATTTGCGAACCCCCCTCACCTCTGTGAAGGCATATATCGAAGGGCTTCGCAAGGGCATCGCCACCACCCCCGAAATGCAGGAAAAATACCTTGCCACCATACAAAACAAAACCGAAGATATTGAATATATCATCAACCAACTGTTTACGTTTTCAAAAATGGATATTGGCGAGTTTCCTCTGAATTTGGAAGTTGTGGACATTGGTGGAGAGCTTTGCAAAATAGTGGCTGGGTTCACAGACGAGTACAACCAAGCGGGATTGTCCGTGACAATGACGGAAAACACGGAAGCGAATGTACTTGTTGACATGGTGCAGTTTAGGAATGTGTTACAAAATATTTTGGGCAACAGCGTAAAATATGGCGGAGATATGGCAGAAATATCCTGTCAAAATCAGGGTGACAATGTGGTTATCGCCATCAAAGACAATGGGTCGGGCGTTACAGATGAGATGCTTTCCAAAATGTTTGATGTGTTTGTGCGGGGGGATGCGTCCAGAAACAACCCTGCCGAAGGTAGTGGATTAGGGCTTGCAATATCCGAAAAAATCATTAAACGACTGGGCGGCACAATCCATGCCGAAAATGTAGCAGATGGCGGACTTGCCATCATAATCACTTTACCATTGCATAAGGGGGTGTAACAAAATGAAAAGGATTTTGATTGTTGAAGATGACATATCAATCGCAGAAATTCAGCGGGATTTTTTAGAAATTGAAGGCTACAACATAACAATTGTAACCGACGGACTGGAGGGCTACAAAACAGCCAAAGCAGAAAAATTTGACCTAATATTATTAGATTTGATGTTGCCAAATATGAATGGCATCGACATTTGCCGTGGCATACGTGGCGAGGTTGATGTTCCCATTATCATGGTGACAGCCAAGGGTGACGAAACCGACAAAATACGTGGCTTGGGGCTGGGTGCGGACGATTACATCGCAAAGCCCTTTTCCCCGACGGAGCTTGTAGCAAGAGTTAAAGCCAACCTTGCCCAATATGAAAGGTTAAAAAGTAAGATGGGCGATGGTGTGGGTGGCGACAAAAGGGCAAACCAGCTAAACGCTGGGTCGGTGTCCATAAACCTTTCTACCCACCGTGTGCATGTACATGGAGAGGAAGTTGACCTTAAAAACAAAGAATATGAACTGCTGGTGTTTATGGCACAAAACCCCGACATGGTTTTTAGTAAGGAGCATTTATATGAGCGTATTTGGGGCATGGACAGCTTTGGCGACCTTAAGACCGTAGCAGTCCACATTAGTCGCCTGCGTGAAAAAATTGAAAAAGACCCACAAAACCCCGCCCATATAGAAACAGTTTGGGGTGCGGGTTATCGTTTCAAAATATAACCCCTCACACAAATATCCCCCACGCCAATTACCTATGTAACCCCACACCAACATAATTCCACACAATCTGGTAGGGGCGGGCATTGCCCGTCCCATGTATGCAGACGATACCGTACAACCCGAAAGGATAGTGCCAACAGAAAAGGGACGGGCAATGCCCGCCCCTACCAATAAATTATTATAAATGGTCATCAGAACCCCCACAAAGAAATAGGGGTTTCTTTTTTAGTTTGGGTTTATCTAATCCTAGAACTCTTCTTTCGATTTC
>WQZZ01000075.1 GCA_009780485.1 Defluviitaleaceae bacterium
TAAACCTTATATATACGGCATTATATAGAAAACTGCGTCCCGCATATTTTAGAGATGTGGTGGGTCAGCGACATATTGTAAAAACTTTAACTAATCAGATAATCGGTGGGCGGGTTAGCCATGCCTATCTTTTTTGTGGTGTGCGGGGTACTGGCAAGACAAGTTGTGCAAAAATTTTTGCCCGCACGGTAAATTGCATCGACCAGCGTGATGGCGAGGCTTGCGGGGTTTGCTCGCCTTGTGTGGAAATTGCCAAAGGGGCAAGCCTTGATGTGGTGGAAATTGATGCGGCAAGTAATAATGGCGTGGATAATATCCGTGACTTGCGGGAAGAAGTGCGTTATCCGCCCAGTGGCAAGTATAAGGTTTATATTATTGATGAGGTTCATATGTTGTCCACGGGGGCATTTAATGCCCTGCTAAAAACCTTGGAAGAACCCCCGCCACACGTTATTTTTATTTTGGCAACAACCGACCCGCAAAAAATCCCAGCTACTATCCATTCCCGTTTAATGCGTTTTGACTTTCACCGTATCAGCCAGCAAGATATGCGTATGGCACTGGCTGGATATATGACAGAGGAAGGGGTGGCAATTGCCCCAGATGCACTTGATTATGTTGTGCAAATTTCTGACGGGGGGATGCGTGATGCCCTGAGCTTGCTGGACAGACTGGCAGGGCTGTATTTTGACCAAGAAATAACCCTTGCAGGGGCGTTGGAAGTTACAGGTAGTATGAGCCAAGATGTTTTTATCGACCTGTTTAATGCCTTAATCAACACTGACGCACCCGCATCACTTGCTATAATTGAAGATATATCCGCCAAAGGGCGGGATTTTGCCCAGTTTGCCGAGGAATTTTTAGGGAATTTGCGAAATATGATGATAATCGCTGTAACCGAGGGCAAAACAGACCAAATGTCCCATTTTGTACCCATGATAACCCATTTCGCAAAAGCCGTACGTACAATAAAACAGTCTGGCAACAACGCCCGCCTAACCCTTGAGGTTGCCTGTATAGAATATCAACTAACAAGCGGAACTCCCCCAGTAACAACGCACTTGGTAGGGGCGGGCATTGCCCGTCCAAGCCCCGCACAACCCGTCGCCCCAACTCCTACGCCACCACCTCAACCCCAACCAAAACCCACACCACCGCCAATAACCCCACCACCCATGGATGAAATGCCCCCATGGGACGACATCCCATGGGAAAATGACACCGTGGAGGTTACTCAAAGCACGCCCGAACCCGAACCACAAAGCCCACCAGAACCCCAACCGAACCCATACCCCATAACCCCAGACATAACCACATCAGACAACGACCGCCCACATCACATACAAAACGCACTAAGCGGTTGGTCTAATTTCGCATCCGCACTAATGCCACCAACCCTTGCCGCCTATGCAAAAAAAGCCCAAGCAGGTTTTCTGGATGACGGCAACTTCTACCTAATTTTTGGCGACAAAGACACCATACCAAAAAACTCCCTTTCTACCAGAGTGGACGAGTTGTCGCAAAAAATGACAGAAGCTTTTGGCGACGCATTTACCATCAAAATAATCGACCAATCTGCCTATGACAAACTTCACGACGAAAAATTTGGCAGACCAGATACCGACCCACAATGGGAGAAGGATTTGGACGAGCTAAAGTCTTTGATAGATTTTGATATAAAGGTTTTGTAAGTATCTGAGGGAGAATTAAAATGAAGCTTTTAACTGATAGTGCTAAGGTGCAAACATGGTATCGTAAGCCTTTAGAGGGTCGTGCATCAAGCAACGGCAAGCCTTATGCTATTACTTTGAAAAAAGGAACTGTAAATAAACTACTGGTAAACTTTTTTGGTGGTGGTTTTTCGTGGAACAAAGAAACCGCCGCAAGACCCATGACTCTAAGCAGAATAGCAGGAAACAAGGAATGGTTTTATGTACCACATTTACCAAATATACAACTAAACTCAATTCACATTGGACTTTTGAGTGCAAAGGACAAGCGTAACCCCTTTTATGACTGGAACATTCTTGGTATTCCGTACACAACCGCTGATTTTCACATAGGTGATAGCGAATTTGAGTACCAAAACGCAAAAGGCGAGCGTAAAATTCTTTATCATAATGGCATAAAAAACGTCGAGGCGGCTTTGGACGTAATGAAAGGGTATTTTAGTGAAACACCAGATGCTTTGGTGATTGCTGGACAAAGTGCGGGTGGTTTCGGCTGTGTTGCCAACTGCCCTAAAATAGCGAATATCTACCCCGATTGCGAAAATATAGTTGTATACTCGGAAGGCTCACATTTACGCTCACCTGTTTTACAAGAAACGGCAAGAAGCGTTTGGAAAGCGAACTCGGACTTGACTAGCCATTTAAATTCCAATGACTTGATAGCAGACCTGTTTAATTATGCGCAAGACAATATGCCAGCACATACTCTGTTTTTGCACTCCAATTCCATTTGGGATAAGGCACTTGTTGAATTTATGTACAAAATGAACCACGGCAAACTTGAAGTAAATAACCAAGCATTAAACGAGTTTCACCAAAGCCTTTTGGACGTTACTAAAAGACTAAAAAGCGAGATTAGAAATTATAATTTTTACCTTACGGACTACGATAAAAAGGATAAATCAGGAACGACACCCCACATATTTTCTGGAAACCCGAAGCTGATATATGGTAAAATGCAGGATGGGGTGTCCCTTGCCGAATGGCTTTGTAGGGCGATTAGCGGAAAGCCCACAAATGTGGGCGAGGTCTTTCTGCAAAAATAAAATATATCAACCATGTATTACCAATACATAAATTGGAAACACTTCCTAAAAAAGGATTAAACCTGATTAGGAAGTGATTTTTTATGAAGAAAAAGATTGCATATGGTTTGTTGGTTGTTATGATTGTGGCGGCAACGGCGGTTGCCAGTGTGTTGGCATATTCCTTGGTGGCGGGCATCACGCCTTTTGCTGACTATTATGCCATTTATGAGGATGAGGGCGAGGATACCCTTGGGACGGACGAGCCAGAGGAGGTCGTACATGCCACACCCATGGAAGTCATCCATCATCAAGATGGCATAGCTCGCATTTCCCTTGGCACGGTAATGGTTTACGAGCATTATGACGCCACAACCAGCACCTTTGAGCGAATAGAGGAAAGTCCCTCGCAGGTGCTTTTGGGTATGAGCAGGGAGGAAGTTTCGGCCATGTTTGTGGACTGGCGTATTCTCTATTTTAGTCCATATCAGGTGCATTTGCGACAAAATGATGCTTTGGAGCATCGTCAATTTACCATTGCTGCCCACGAAGGTTTTATTGCCGTGTTTTATGACAACGACCAAACCACAATCAAGGAATTAACCAACCGACCAATTCACGCCCTCGCACCAGAAGAACGGGACAGGTTGGCAGAGGGCATAACTGTTAGGGGTAACGAAGAACTCATCCGTGCTTTGGAGGACTTCGGCTCGTAGGGTGAGAGGCTGTCCCCTAACATAATTCCAAGTTTCCCAGAATAATTTTAATTAAGAGGTTATTTTTGAGGTGAAGCATGAAAAGCGTCGTTGACACAACTGTCATACCAGAGCCGTTTTACAGATATTTTAAGCCCCAAGAAGAAAATCCACAACCGCCACCCAAACGGCAAGACCCCCCAAAACCAAACCACAGTGACATAGTGCTTTTAATGGCGGCACTGATGTTATGCGAGGACTAAACCACATATGCTAAAAACCCTCTCCAATTTATGGAAAGGGTTTTTTATTGGGTCTAAACGAGGTGAAGATTATTATAGTTCAAATCTCTTTACTAATTCCAACGGATAGGCATAAACTTCCACCGCAACCACTTTCGTAGTACCGAAATCTAGCGAAGAAAACGCAATATCAAGTGCTTTTTGGACATTGTCAGACTTTACAACACCAATTGTGGAGTGAATTACTGGATATCCAAACACCATGGAATACAACCAACCAATACCCCCACAAAATTCATCGAACTTCTCGTGGAAATCGTGATAAAAGCTAACCAGTTCCCGAGAATGGGCAGGGCTTGCAAAAATCAATGCTGTATCGGGATATTCTCCACTGGGCGGAAAAATTCCGATTGAAGAAAATCGAATTTCAAATGCAGACCGCTTGATAACGAAGCTTTCGACCCATTGAAAAAGCTGGTCGATGTCTACATCCTCGTAAGCCGCAACGGTGATGTGCGGAAACCCTTCATGTTTATCAACTAAAAGCCCCAAATCACGCAACCTTGCCCGCAATTCCGCAAGCTTACTGTCTGTTGCCTTGTCAAACCTTAATGCAACAGAATGTTTTTGTCCAACCATACGAATCTACCCCTACTAAAACGAATGTACACAGAAAGCCGATGGCGTTTGTTTATAATGTTAGGCTTGGTATGCCATTTAGGTCCATTTGGGCAAATTTGCCCGCTTTGAAATGGTGATAACCAGCAGAAGCTATCATTGCAGCATTGTCGGTGCAAAAGATAGGTTTAGGAATATGCAACCCAATGCTATTTTCATCGCAGGCTTGGGTTAGAGATTGCCGTAAGCGACTGTTGCAGGCAACACCGCCAACCACCGCTAAACGCTGGCAATTCATGACTTTACAGGCTTCTATTGCATTTTTGGTTAGCACCTCTACGACCGCTTCTTGGAATGATGCAGCAATGTCCGCATCAACCACGCTATCGCCTTTCATTTTTGTGGTGTTAAGGTGATTTATAACAGCAGATTTTAAGCCTGAAAAACTAAAGTTTAGGGTATCGCCCAACTTTGCCCTAGGGAATGGTATGGCGCTGGGATTCCCTTGCTTTGCCAGCCTATCAATCTCTACCCCGCCAGGGTATGGCAACCCAAGAACCCTTGCCACTTTGTCGAAGGCTTCCCCAGCGGCATCGTCCTGTGTTCTACCTAAGACTTGATAATTTCCATAATCCCCCACATGCACTAGGTGGCTGTGTCCACCCGATACAATCATTGCCACAAAAGGTGGCGTAAAGTCAAGATTTTCTAGATATGCAGAGGCTATATGCCCCTCCAGATGGTTAACGGCAATAAGTGGCAGGCCTGCTCCGAAGGCAAGCCCTTTTGCAAAGTTGACACCCACAAGCAACGCCCCGACAAGCCCTGGACCACATGTAACAGCCACGGCAGATAGGTCGCTAAGGCTAATCCCAGCATCACCCAAAGCCTTTTGAACAACATGGTCAATTTTGCCAACATGGTTTCTTGCAGCAATTTCTGGCACAACACCGCCAAAGTCACGATGAATGTCAATTTGACTGTAAATCACATTAGACAGCACGAAACCGCCGTCAGCTACAACGGCGGCGGCGGTTTCGTCGCAAGAAGTTTCAATACCCAGAATTAGAACCTGCTTACTCATTAGTTTTCTCCTTAACGGTTTTGGTTTTGATGAAAGTGGCAATCAAAACCAAACCACAACTAAGGTAAATTGCATAGATGAAATAAGGGTTTAGAGTCATAACGTGGATGGCAAACAAGCTCACCATCGCACCTGCAAATAGCATTAGGACTGTAAATAGTTTGCCCTTTGTTTTATACAGGAAGACAGGGACTACAAACAAACCAAGAGACACCATACCCAAAATAATAGACCATACAATTTGCCAAGTCACCATCTTACTTCTCCTTAACCACAACATTTTTGCGAGACATATGAACCTGCAAAAACACTAGCACTGAAAATACCACCAAAAATGCCACACCATAGAAAATCATAGTTTCTTGGGGAACAATATCACCAAGCCCAGTTGCCCAGTTGCTGATTGTACCAACAACGGCAGAACAAACTTCCGCAATCGGGGCAACAAACTCAGCCACGCCATATAAACCAGCACCGTAAAACCAGCCTAAAATTTCTCCGCCGAAAAGTGCCAACGCACCGCCACCAAACAGAACAAAGGCAGCCACACCAAAAGCACCAAAAATTAACCCATCTACAACTTTAATTCTACGGTTTTCTGCCACCTTTTCTGGGGCATATAAATCCAGTTGGGTAACTTTTGCCATTACGGCTTCACCAAATCCATCGGGTGCTTCTTCGATTTCCATTTTCTCGAAACCGTGCAAAATTTCGCTATAAGCGGCAAAGTCCTCTGCACAAACCTCGCAAACCTCGATATGTTTTTCTAAATTCATTTTCTCAAAATCGTCAAGACCGCCGTCCATATATTTCATCATCAAATCAATATTTTTATCACACATAACTTTCACCCCTTTGCATACTTATCAAACTTTCTTTCAAAAGTTTTCTGGCTCTAAATAAGCGGTTTTTTATCTTACTGATAGGCTCACCTACAATGTCGGAAATTTCTTGATAGCTCATCCCTTGCTGGTGATATAGCACAACGGGCAATTTATACATATCGGGCAGGTTTTCCACCGCATCTGACAGCATCTTGCTTTGCTCTTTGGCTATGTAAGTTTCTTCGGCGGATGACACATACTCCACAGCAGAGTCTTCCATATCGTCTAAGTTGCTGGCTTCTATGTGGTTTTTGCTACGCCTGCGGAAGTCGATAACGTGGTTGGTGGCAATGCGTATCACCCATGTGGAAAATTTGAATTCGTCGCTATACTTTCCGATATTTTTGTACAGCTTAATAAAGACCTCTTGTGCTTGGTCGTTGGCTTCTTCTTTGTCACTTATCATACGTAAAACAACTGAATACACTAAATTTTTATATCTGTTTACCAGCTCGCTAAAAGCATCGTGGTCGCCATTTGCAACCATTACCGTCAAATCATAATCAGATTTTTCTGTGTAGCACATTTTCACGTCATCACCTCTCGCTATAAAAGTATACGCAAGATTTTTATTTTTGTCTGCTAATAACGAAATTATTTTTTTGGTTTTATTTTTGCTTCTACAAACCGCACGAATTCATCCAGTTGGCTGTCGGATTTTATGGAGTGGTGTATCCAGCAACCTGCTACATCACAAGGATAACGGTCATGCCACATTTGTTGCATTTCTTGTGACATTTCAGTTAAGAAGCCTTCGACAGTCATAGCCCCTTTGTCATTTATGGTGATGGTGGCACAAAACCCACCTTCTTCAAAGAATGTATATAATAACAAGGTTTTGCCATGTGTATATCTAAAACCCCATCCGTAATTTTTGCCAAAAGGGAATTTAATTTCACGGTTTAAGTTATACCTACCACGTAACATCTCCTCGAAATCCATTAATTGTTGCCAACCGATGTAACCCATAAAGTTTTGTATATCTGCTTCGGTTGGCACAATCTTTTTATCGCCCAATCGTTGTCTTTCGGCTATAAAAGTGTTTTCGTTCGACATTTATATCATCCTCCGAATTTTTGTCAAGGTTTTTTCAAAGTATTCTGGCATCGGGGCTTCAAATTGCATTTGTTTTCCTGTTGTCGGGTGGTCAAAACCAAGCGTACGAGCATGCAGGGCTTGTCCCTCTAGTCCGAAGGTTTCTTTTGCGTTGCTGTAAACTGTGTCACCAAGGACGGGGTGGCTAAGGCTTGCCATATGCACCCTAATCTGGTGGGTTCGACCAGTTTCTAGGCGGGCGGTTATTTGGGTAAAGTTTTTGAATTGCTCCACCACGGTATAGTGGGTTACGGCACGCCTGCCACTTAGGTCAATTGCCATTTTTTTGCGGTTTACCTTATGGCGGGCAATCGGGGCATCCACCGTGCCGTTTTGTTTGACCCTTCCGTGGACAATCGCCACATATTCACGTTTAACGGTATGGTCTGCAAATTGTTGGGCAAGTCCTCTATGGGTTGCGTCGTTTTTTGCAACAACCAATAGACCCGATGTGTCCTTGTCGATGCGGTGAACGATGCCAGGGCGGGCAATTCCGTTAATGCCTGATAGGCTGTCACCACAATGAAACAGCAGGGCATTAACCAGCGTCCCCTCGGTATGACCTGCGGCAGGGTGGACAACCATGTCCTTCGGCTTGTTTATCACAATTAAATCGCTGTCTTCAAAAACAATATCCAGCGGGATGTTTTGGGGGGCATAATCCAGCGGGGCAACCTCTGGCAGGGACATCTCCACCACATCATTTACCCGTAAGCGATAGTTCGCCTTGGACGCCTTATTGTTTACATTCACATCCCCAGCATCAATCAATTTCTGGGTTGCATTTCGGGTCAGTCCTCCCATGTTTTGGGCAAAAACATCCAGTCGAACACCCACATCTGATATTTCTACAATTTTACGCATTTTTTCTAAACTTCCATTTCTTTAAGTCTTCCTCTTTTAGGAAAAAGGTTAGGGTTGCCATTACGAATATAGGGACAACGACAAAAATATCTGCCACATTAAATACCCAAGGGAAAATGCCGTCGAAAGCGGTTATCAAAAAGAAGTCCACAACGCCAGTCTCTCTGAAAATGCGGTCTATGAAGTTGCCCAATGCCCCGCCCATTAGCACAAGTATTGTAATACGATAAGCCCTACCCACTTTTTTATGCTCGGGTAAAGACGAGTAAAAAAACGCTAAAAACGGCAAGATGATAATGGTTATAACAATAAGTATCCATCTTTGCCCTTGCATTAGACCAAAAGCCATACCTGTGTTGTTTAGTAGAAACAAGGAGAAGATATTATCAATAACCACAACTTCTTCACGGTATGGCAGATTTGCCAGTGCTATAACTTTAGTAATTTGGTCTAAGGCGACAGCACCCAACACAATGAGGGCTGGCAAAATATATTTTTGAAAAATTTTCATAATATCCTCTCAATTGATTTTAATATTTGGGACTTAGGCGGATTGTCGATTATCTCCGCTGTACCCAATTTTCGGGTACAAATTATGGTAAGTTGTCCCTGTTTTGTTTTTTTGTCACGTAACATAAGGTTGTAGATTTGGTCTGCCATTATGCTGGGTGGTATATGACCGCCCCCACAAGGTAAGCCGTAACTTTTTATTAAACTTATGGCGAATTCGGCTTCGGCTAGGTCTAGTCCTAGATTTCGGACAGAATAATCTAAGGCACAGACCATACCCAATGCCACACAATGCCCGTGGGGCAGAGTAAAATCCACAGCACTTTCTATGGCGTGTCCAAAAGTATGCCCAAAATTTAGGATTTGACGCAAACCACCTTCGCGCTCGTCTTTTGCAACAATATCCATCTTAATGCCGACACTTCGTTTAATTATATGGGTCAAAACGCCCATGTCACGTTTCACAACTGCACTTTGGTTATCGTGCAGATAATCCAGCAAAACCCTATCTTCTATTATACAATATTTTATCACCTCTGCCAACCCCGAAATAAAATCTTCTTGGGACAGAGTGTTCAGAGTGTCAATATTA
>WQZZ01000076.1 GCA_009780485.1 Defluviitaleaceae bacterium
CCTCATAGAATTGTGATGAAAGGTGGCTTAGGTAGCCGTCAAACCGCAGCAAAATCTGTTGTTAGCGAAATTGTCCAAACGATTGCAGCTCCTGTGGAAAATTGGGAAAAGAGGTGATAACATGGTTATCATCTTTATGGGTGTTGTGATTTTTGGATTGATAATTTTGCAGGAAAATATATACGGAAAGCTATGGAACAGGAAATTGACTTTGGATATAGAGTTTTCCTCTAAAGAGGCTTATGAGGGGGATACCTTGGCTTTGTTTACCAAAGTTACTAACAAAAAACCCCTGCCCCTCCCATGGCTTTTTGTAAAATACGACCTTTCTCACAGTTTGGTTTTTAATAACGAGCAAAGGGAGCAAAACGCAAACCAACAAGGGGAGCTTTTTGGTGTAAAAGTCCAGCAAACTCTGAGAAGGGAGCGGGAATTTGTCGCCACAAAACGGGGCTTTTATCGCATACGCAACATTACAATGACAGCCAATGACCTGCTTCATGTCAAGCGTTTTAGGGCCACCGCAAAAAGCCACAGCGAGTTGACGGTTTTTCCACAATTATTGCCAAACACCAATCACACTGACATACTTTACAAAAATTTGGATGATGTGATATTATCGAACTCGATTATAAACCCAGACCCCTTTGAATTTAAGGGCATCAGGGAATACCAACCCACCGACAGCTTGCGAAGCGTGAATTTTAAGGCTTCTGCCGTGGCGGGACATATGATGGTTAATATCTATGCCCCGACCAATGCCCAAAGGTTGGAGATTATTCTAAATCTACAGCCAAACACCACCACCTATGCCTTCGAGGACAGGGAGCAGGCAATTCGCCTTGCCGCCACGGTGGCACATAGGTATATTCATCAAGGTGCGTCCGTTGGGCTGTATTCCAATGGGCGGGACTGCTTTGACGGCAGAGAAACACGAGTGAGAAGCGGAAGCAATCCAGCGCATCTTTACAGTATTTTGCAGTCGCTTGCTTATGTAAATCTTGTTAACGAACTTACGCCAATTGCCCCAATTGCCCCATTTTTAGAGGATTTACAAGACAAAGAAGCGGTCTATCTAATAATCAGCCCGTATCAAGGGGGCGATTTGACAGATGCCTTGCAAGGCTTGTCGGATAGGGGTATTGTCTATGTAGAGGAGGGGGCTGTATGGTAAAAAGACATCGAATGGCAGATTTTTTGGCAGCTGTAGCTGTGTTTGTGTTGCTTTTTAATGTGCTGACCATGGTGTATGTGGGTTTTCACAACAATGATAGCATCCCATGGCAGTATCTAATAGCAGGCGTGCCTTTTCTCGGCTTTTTTATGTTAAGAGAGAAGGTTCCCAATTTCAACATTTTAATCGTTGCATATATATTCTTTTTCATTTTACTTGTTTTGATTTTAATGCCATTAACATTAGTTGCTTTAGTTAGTGCTGTGGGTCTTGTTGTTGGTATAAAACTGAATGTTGACGGTAAAGCCCTGCGCTTGACCAAACCTAATGCCTATGCCATGTTTGGGGGCTTTGTAGTCCTGTTTGTGATTGGTGAAGCTTTTATAGAAGTGGCAGGCCTTGGGGTTTTTATTGCCGCATCCGCACTATTATGTATGCTCACCGCCTTTTTGCAAATATATCTCACCAACTTTGACCTACAATTGCAGAAGGCACATAAAGACCATGTGGAACCAGCCCGTGATGTTATGACAACAGGCAAAGTCGCTACAACAAGCTTTTTTGCTACATTTGCAGTGCTTGGTGGGATTCTAATACTTTTCCCTATGGGGACGGTGCTTATAAATGCTTTCCGAGCTGTTATATCTTTTATTCAATCTATTTTGTCACGTTTTGCACCATACGAATTGTTACGAGATATAGACGACTTGGGATTGCCTCCTATTGATATTCACGGCGATTACGATCAGATAGGAGCATTCCTTGGTGAGCGTTCAGAGTATTATTACGAAGAAACCAATGCCCTTCTATATCTAACCATTTTTGCACTTTTAATATTTCTTGCTTTTCCTCTGTCTATTATGATTTGGAGTTTTATCAAGCGACATAAGGAAAGAACCAAAAAGTCTAATTTAAGGAAGGATGGCACATTGGACGATACCCAAAGTCATAAATTCCGCTTTAGTGATATAACGGACCTTTTTGGACGCAACCGTGGTCCAAAGCACCCTATACGTAAGGCATATATAAAGAAAGTACGAAGTCACATAAAACAGGGTACTATTGTGTTGGACGCCCACACCACAGACACCATAGCAAACAGCATCCGACCCAAAGAAAATATAGATGACCTTACAAAATCTTACGACCAAGCCAGATACGGACGAGAGTAGAATATAAAAAACTTTACACAAACTTTACAAAGATACCATTTCATTTTGACAATGAGATGGTATCTTTATTTTTATAAACTTAGAACAAAAAGGAGAAGTAGGATGAGAAAGTATTTTAAGTGGATTTTAGGGGCGGTGCTTACCGCTACGATTTTGACGGGTTGCGGTGGCAGTGGTGATGCCGATTATATAAGTGCTGTCACCCGTGAGGAAGGAAGCGGAACACGAGGGGCATTTGTAGAAATTGTGGGCGTTACCACAGCAGACGGCAATGACAATGTTTTTGTGGAGGCGGAAGTCGCCCCTGGGACAAGTGTGATGATGACCACTGTAGCTGGTAATCCGTTGGCTATTGGATATGCGTCTACAGGGGTCGCACTCTCTGATAACAGAGTCCGTGCAATCGCCATTGACAGTGTTATGCCAACGGTTGAGAATATGTTAAATGGTACATATGCAATCCAAAGACCATTTCTAATTGGTTATAACAGGGATAATGGGCTAAGCGAACTTGCACAAGATTTTGTTGACTTTATTTTCTCGGCACAAGGTCAGGAAGTGGTTGCTGATAGAGGTTATGTGCCTTTCGTGCAGGATGCACCACAATATACAGCAAGCGGAATGTCTGGGGTGATAGTTGTCAACGGCTCGTCGTCAGTCTATTCACTTATGCAACATTTAAGCGGTGCTTACCGTGATATTAACCCAGATGTTCGTATTGATATTCATGGGGCTGGCACAGGGCATGGCATATCCGCCGCAAGGGATGGGCTTGCTGACATTGCCATGTCAAGCCGTGACTTGCGTGAAAGTGAATTAGAATTTATAAGCCCTTTAACCATTGCCATTGACGGAATTGCGGTTATTGTGCATCCCGAAAACGACATTGTAGGGTTGACCTTAGAGCAAGTTAGAAATATTTTCCTTGGAGAGATTAGTGTATGGGACGACATCAGGTAAAAGAAACCCTTGCCAAGATTTTATTTACCATATCAGCCTGCGTCGCCGTTGTGGCGGTGGGGCTGATATGTATATTCTTGTTTATGCAAGGTTTGCCCGCTATGATAGATATAGGGGTTTGGGAATTTTTAACGGGAACGGATTGGCGACCAACATGGAACCCGCCCCAATTTGGGATTTTGCCCATGATTATGGGTTCGTTATATGTGACGGCAGGGGCGATATTGTTTGGTGTGCCAATTGGTATTTTTGCGGCGGTGTTTATGGCGGAATTTTGCCCTCGCCCGCTGTATAAGGTGCTTAAACCTTCAATAAACCTTATGGCGGGTATCCCCAGTGTGGTTTTTGGATATTTTGGCATGGTTGTGCTTGTGCCATTTGTGCGGACGCATTTGGGTGGCTCTGGTAATAGTATTTTGACAGGCTCAATTCTTCTTGGAATGATGATTTTGCCCACGGTTATAACCATTTCAGAAAACTCTTTGCGTGCCGTGCCTAGGGATATTTATGAAGGGGCGATTGCCTTGGGGGCAAGCCGTGAAAGAGCGATTTTCCATACCATTTTGCCTGCGGCAAAGTCTGGGGTTATGGCAGCCATAATACTAGGCATAGGGCGTGCTATAGGTGAAACCATGGCTGTGCGTATGGTTACAGGCAACCAAGCTGTTTTACGAACCCCCGACGAATTTTTAAGCGGGGTTAGAACCATGACGTCAAACATTGTGCTGGAATTGGGTTATGCCTATTCTGGCGACCATCGCCCCGCCCTCATCGCCACAGGTGTTGTGCTGTTTGTGTTTATAATGTTGATAAACACCTTGTTTTCGATTTTAAGGCGAAAGGATGGTGCAAGATGAAATACATCCTACGTGGTTTGACGTATGTTGGCATAGGGCTTACGGTGGCTGTGTTACTTTTTGTTGTGGGTTATATAATCTTCAACGGTGTTCCGTATATCACGCCATCCCTGTTTGCTTTTGAATTTACTGTAGACAATCAGTCACTATTTCCCGCCTTAATGGGTACATTGATGATTGTGGGGTTATCACTGATTTTGGCAGTGCCATTGGGTGTTTTTTCGGCAATATATCTGGAAGAATATGCAAAAAGGGGCAGTACGTTTGTAAAATTAATACGCACAATGACGGAAACACTGGCAGGCATACCGTCTATAGTTTATGGGCTGTTCGGTTTTATGTTTTTTGGTGTGTTTCTGGGAATGGGACTGTCCTTGTTGTCAGGAACCCTTACAGTTTCCATTATGATATTGCCCCTTATAATGCGTACAACAGAGGAGAGTCTTAAATCCGTACCAGATGCGTATAGAGAAGGTTCATTTGGGCTGGGTGCTGGTCGCCTTCGCACAGTAGGGCGTATTGTGTTGCCCGCTGCCATGCCTGGCATTTTAGGTGGTGTAATACTTGCCATTGGACGCATAATTGGCGAAACAGCAGCCATAATTTTCACGCTGGGCAATGTGGCACGTATGCCAAACAGCCTGTTTGACACAGGACGCACCCTGTCGGCACATATGTACGCCCTTGCAAATGAAGGCACACACACAAACGAAGCCCACGCAACGGCGGCGGTGCTTTTAATTGTGGTTATTTTGATAAACGGACTTGCATCACTTGTAACAAAATTCATAAAGGGGCGTGTATAGCAATGAAGCTTTCTATACAAAATGTTGACCTGTGGTACAAAGATTTTCATGCCTTAAAAAGCATAAGCATGGATATTGAAGAAAAGAAAATTACGGCATTTATCGGACCGTCAGGGTGTGGAAAGTCCACGCTGATTAAAAGCCTTAACCGTATGAATGACCTTGTGGATGGTTGCAAGGTGACAGGGGACATAAAGCTTGATAACCAAAGCATCTATGGAAATACCAACGTAAACTTGCTTCGCAAGAGGGTGGGCATGGTGTTTCAAAAGCCGAATCCTTTTCCTACAAGTATTTATGATAATGTGGCATATGGACCACGCACCCATGGGGTGAGGGCAAAAGGACAACTTGACGGCATTGTAGAGAAGTCCCTAAAAGATGCCAACCTTTGGGAGGAAACCAAGGATAGGCTAAAAAAATCGGCACTTGGTTTGTCGGGAGGGCAACAGCAAAGACTTTGCATTGCCCGCTCGCTGGCAGTTGAACCCGAGGTGCTGTTAATGGATGAGCCAACTTCTGCCCTTGACCCCATTTCCACAGGCAAAATCGAGGAATTGGTTACAGAACTTAAACGCAAGTATACCGTGGTTATTGTCACCCATAACATGCAGCAGGCAACACGCATTTCTGACCGCACGGGATTTTTTCTGCTAGGTGAACTTGTGGAGTATGACAAAACCAGCAAGATTTTTTCCACACCATCGGACAAACGGTGTGAGGATTATATAACAGGGAGGTTTGGATAATGCGTAATAAATTTGACAGGCAGTTGGCACAACTAAATGATATGCTGGTAGAAATGGGTGTGCATATAGAAAAATCTATAGCCTTATCCGCAAAGGCTTTGCGGGAACAGGATGCAGAGCTTGCAAAAGAAGTAATTGCCCTTGAAGACGAAATTGACCAAATGGAAAAGGATATAGAAAGCCTGTGCATGAAGTTATTGCTACAACAACAACCTGTTGCTGGTGACTTGAGGCTTATTTCCGCCGCACTGAAAATGGTGACGGATATGGAGCGGATAGGCGACCAAGCCACCGACATAGCAGAAATTATTTTGACTATTGAAGGTAATCCCTGCATGGAGCAATACACGCAAATGGCTGATGCCACTATCAAAATGGTTAGGGACAGCATAGATGCTTTTGTAAAAAAGGATTTGCAGACCGCCCAAGATGTGGTAAAATATGATGATGTGGTTGACGATTTGTTTGACACAATAAAACTTGACCTAATAGAAAGAATTCGTAATGACTGTGATAACAAAGAATGGGTTATTGATTTACTTATGATAGCCAAGTATTTTGAACGCATTGGCGACCATGCGGTTAATATTGCTGAATGGGCAGCATTTTCTATCACGGGGCATAAGTAGCAAGGGGTGATATAGTCATATATGGCAAAAATAGTTTTAGTCGAAGATGATGATGATATTCGTGAAATAGTGGCTTATGCCTTACAAGGGGCAGGTTTTGAGGTTTTAGGACTGCCCAGTGGGGAAGGTCTTTTTGCGACCCCACCACCCGATTTAATTGTGCTGGATATTATGTTGCCCGAAGATGACGGCTTGACAATACTTAAAAAAATACGACAAAATCAGCATTTTAATAATACTCCTGTTATTATGCTGACAGCCAAGTCAAGCGAATATGACAAGGTTAAAGGGCTTGACCTTGGTGCAGACGACTATATCACCAAGCCTTTTGGAGTTATGGAGCTTATCTCCAGAATAAAAGCCCTGCTTCGCAGAGCCAGTAACGTACCCGATTTGCTGACCCATGAAAAAATAGCCCTTGACCACAACAAGCGAAAAGTAACTGTTGATAATAATGCTGTAAGTTTAACTTTTAAGGAATACGAACTGTTGCATTACTTAATGTCGAATGTGGGTTTGGTTCTTAGCCGTGATAAAATAATTGGGGTAGTATGGGGCTATGATTTTGAGGGTGAAAGCCGTACCGTGGATATGCACATAAAGTTCCTACGCCAGAAACTTGGAATGTGTGGCGAACACATTAAAACCGTAAGGGGCGTAGGTTACAAACTGGGAGATTAACCATGCAAAAGCGTATTTATCTGAATTTTGTCTTGCTTATTCTGTTTTGCATATTGCTTTTGGCGGGTTCGTTTAGCCTGCTTTTTTGGAATACAGCAAGAAACCGTGAAATGGCGACAATACGCACACAAGCCCACCTGATGGATGGGCTTAGGACATACAATTTTTATGAAACCACACGCATTACGATAATTGACATAAATGGTGTGGTTATGTCCGACACCCATGGGGCAACAGGAAGCCGTGCGAATAGGGAAGAAGTCTTGCAAGCACAGCTATATGGCAGTGGCGAAGCCGTCCGTCATTCAAGCACCTTAGGTGGTGCAACATTTTACTATGCTGTTCGGCTAAATGACGGTAGCATATTGCGTATTTCTCGCCCCCTTAACACGCTTGGGGAGGTTTTTACGACCATTCTTCCTGTCCTTGTTGCCATTACGGCGGCGGTTTTGGTGTTTGCTCATCTTGTTGCCCGCCATCTAAACCGCAAAATCATAGAACCCGAAATTGCAAGACAGTTGACGGTACAACAGAAAGCCGAACAACAAAGGCGGGAATTTTCTGCAAATGTGTCCCATGAGCTTAAAACCCCGCTAACCACTATTACTGCATTGTCCGATATGATGGCTAATGGGATGGTTAATCCTGAAGATTATGCACCATTTGCCACCCGAATACAAACGCAAACTAAACGCCTAATAGGCATTATTGATGAAATAATCTATTTATCTGAGTTTGATGAAAACAAAGTTGAGCGAAACTTTGCTCAATTTGACTTATATGACCTCGCACAATCCGTAATCGACAATCTACAGGATAAAGCTATAGAAAAATCCGTTACCATCACATTGGAGGGCTACCCTGTTAATATTAACGCAAATATTGGTCTGGTTGACGAGATGCTCCACAACCTCATTGACAATGCCATAAAATATAACACGGAAAACGGAACGGTGACGGTTTCTATATCTCAAGAAGATGATAAGTGCAAAATTGCTGTAACAGATACAGGCATAGGAATACCCGAACACCACCATGCCCGCATTTTTGAGCGTTTTTACAGGGTGGACAAATCACGTTCAAAAGCCACGGGTGGCACTGGGCTTGGTCTTGCCATAGTTAAACATATAGTTGAACACCACAACGGCAAAATAACACTAGAAAGCGAAGAAAACAAAGGAACAACCATATATGTAGCTTGGTAGGGTCGGGCATCGCCCGTCCTAATCCGACTGACGATAACGTATAAATATAAGCATTATCGCCAACAGGCATGGGGCGAGCAATGCTCGCCCCTACCATTTACCATTATATGGTGTCCAGTCTTACAATTTCGTCAAATAGACTTTGGAAGTTTTCGTCGTTTTCGTGGGTTATGGCGATAACGGTTAGGTCTTTGTCAGCAAAAAGGTCTTTTAGGATGGCACAGGCGGTTTCAAGGTCAACACCGCTTGTAATTTCGTCTAAAATCAACACCTTTGGTTTGTGGAGTAAAGCACGTGCCAATACCATGCGTTGCTTTTGTCCGCCAGACAGCCCAGAGTTATTAGATATTTGGCGGTTTAAGGCTTCTTCATCCGACAAAAAGTCGCTGGTGCGGGTTATGTCGAGGGCTTTGCCCATTTCCGACTTTGGAGGTACGTCACCGAAGAAGGTTAGGTTGTTTAATGCTGTGTCGGTGAATAAATAGGGGTCTTGACGGACATATCGGACAATTCTATTATAATCCCTCGGGTCAACCTCACGAATGTCCAAGCCGTCAATTGTGATTGCACCATCAAATTCCAAAAACTCCATTGCCAAAGCCCTTGCCACGCTGGTTTTGCCATATCCTGATGGGGCGAAAATGGCGTATTTGCCACCTTTGTTAAAGGTTAAGTTAAGTCCTTGTACTATGTAATTATCTTCTTCGTATTTTAAGCCCAAATTTCTAATTTCGATAGTTTTGTTAAATGTGGGCAGAGATTGCTTTTGCGGTTCTGGCTCAGCCTTTTCTTTGGCTTTTTCTACTAACGCTTTAGCTGCACGCATACCGTTAAGCCCCTCTACAAAGCCTGTAACTGGACCCGCCATGGTGCCTGTTAGTTGTACAACAACTATCATTGTACCCATCGTCATGTCACCCACAATAACGAAATAAGCACTTACAGAAACGATGGTGGCTATCATTAAAAAGCTAGAGTATCCTGCGGCAAAATTGGCAAGGGTTTCAAAAAA
>WQZZ01000077.1 GCA_009780485.1 Defluviitaleaceae bacterium
CCAGACAGGCAACCCCCTACAAGTCCTAAAAAAGACCTGAGATAATCTTAACATCTCTCAGGTCCGCTTGTCAAGCAAATCTTTCAGCCTTGACAAAAACAACTATGAGAGGAGCATTAAAAATGCAACCACACACAACAAGAATTGATGAAAAAGGCAGGCTACTAATAGCCAGCGAATTCCAAAGAAAACTAGGTATATCCCTAGACGCATCCCCAAAAGTAACCCTAACCAAAGTAGGTGACACCTTAGTAGTGCAAAAAGCAAAAGAGGACTGCGAGTTACCCAACACAAAGAAACTAGACAACCTAAGCAGAGTAGAATTAGACAAAGAACTACTTGACAGCATGGGATGGAACACAAAAAGCCACGTTGGCATAAACAACGACATCATCACCATAAAATCACTAACACCAGAACAATTACAAAAAGCAATACAAAAAGAACAACAACGCAAAGCCGAACAAGAAAAGTCCGCCCAACAACATGAAGTAATGATATGTGAATAACAAGCGGAATTAGACCAGCTAAAAAAAGAAAAGCAACAAGAGTACAGTAAGTAAATATCAAAACGCCATTGTGGGTCAGAACCCCGCAATGGCGTTTTTTATTTGGTAGGGGCGGGCATTGCCCGTCCCATGTCTGTTGGCACTATCCTCCCATGACTATAACCACCAAAGATACCAGCGATATAATCACCTCCACTAAAATCCCCCTTTTCATAATTATATCCCCTAATCTAATCCGATTGGTATAAATGCACCTGTGCCATCGTTTACAGCAATCCAAACATCGTTAAAAAATGGTGCAAAAGCCATTATTGCAGTTACGTACTCTGCTTCTTTAATTCCGAAAGCAAGTAAACTTGTAGGGTTGCCTGCATTGCGGTCTTGACGGTTAAGTTCCATAACCCGCTTCATATCTGGAATATTTTCGTGGTAAATAAATCGGAATTGTATGTCAAAAACCATGTTCCAAGAGTCAAAGGTGGTCTCTTGCACCTCGCCTAGCGTAAATTCTCCCAAAAGGTAAAGCCCATAAACTTTCTGTTAATTTCTGTTACATTAAAACTTGCTTTGTGACACAGTTGTTAAGATTTTGTGTTGTCTTCTTCAAATCTAAGCCATGGTCAACGCCAAAAGCTCACTAATACTGGCAACACCCAAAACCTTCACATCCTTAGGGCGTTTTAAGCCCTTCAAATTAGCTTGTGGTATGATTATTTCTGTAAAGCCCAGCTTCGCCCCTTCATCAATCCGTCTTTGGGCAAAATTTACCGCCCTTACTTCGCCAGTCAGCCCCACCTCACCAAAGATTAGCGTGGTGTGGTTGATAGGCTTGTTCTTGTAACTACTGGCGATTGATGCGATGGTAGCAAGGTCGGAAGCGGGTTCGCTTAACTTCATACCACCTGCAACGTTTACGTAACTGTCCGCTTGGCTAAGGTATAACCTGCAACGCTTTTCTAACATGGCAATAAGCATATTTACACGGTTATAGTCCATACCACTAACCACACGGCGAGGGTTTGGGGCTTTGGTAGAAGCTACAAGGGCTTGCACCTCCGTCAAAATAGGGCGGCTACCCTCCATGGCACAGGTTATAACCGACCCCGCAGCGTCAATAGGTCGTCCTGTCAACATATATTCGGACGGGTTTGTAATTGCCTTCAAACCCTTTTCGTCCATTTCAAAAATACCTATCTCCCCTGTGCTACCAAAGCGATTTTTAACCGCACGGATAACACGGAAACCACCATGTCGCTCCCCTTCAAAATACAGCACACAGTCCACCATATGTTCAAGGATTTTTGGACCAGCAATTGCACCTTCTTTGGTTACGTGACCCACAATAATGGTCGCCATGCCCCGCTCTTTTGCCATACGCATAAAAAACGCTGTGGCTTCCCGCACTTGGGTGACAGACCCCGCCGCCGAAGTCAAATCCCCATGTACCATGGTTTGGATACTATCAATTATTAACAATTGTGGAGAGTGCCTGCGAATTTCTGCTTCAATTGTGGCAAGGTCGCTTTCTGCCAACACATAAACATTCTCACCAAAATCCCCAAGGCGGGCAGCTCTTAAAGTAATTTGCCCTGGACTCTCCTCCCCCGACACATAAAGGATTGTAAAGTCTTTGTTCTGACAAATTTGCAAAAGTATAGTGGATTTGCCGATGCCAGGCTCTCCGCCCAAAAGCATCAATGAACCAGGTACGATGCCCCCAGACAGCACCCTGTCTAGCTCACCAAGTCCTGTTGCAAATTTATCCCCTTCAATAGACTTAATTTCCCCAAGCCTAGTAGCTTTTCCACCACCAGAAGAAACCGTGGACGATTTGCCCACGGTCTTATTTTTGGTTACAACGGCAACACTTTCTTCAAAAGTGTTAAAATCCCCACATGTTGGGCATTTACCCAGCCAGCGTCCTGTTTCATATCCGCAACTGTTGCAGGTAAAAATCGCTTTATTCTTGCTCATCTTCTTCCTCTTGGTCAGGGGGCATCTCGATTTTTGCTAGTAGGCTGGCAATGATATTACGCTCCAAGCTTTCCACAGTAAATGTCATTCCGCCATATTCCATGGACTCGCCTTCGCCAGGTATGTACTCAAAAAGCCCCATAATATAGCCTGCCACCGTGTCATAATCCTCGGATTGTAAGTCCTTGCCAAAAAACTCGTTAAAATCTTCTAATCGTACAGTTCCAGCAATTAAATATTCATCAGGGTTGCCAGTTGGTGCAATTTCCTGCTCTTTAATTTCCTTGTCCTCTTGGTCGTCCTCGTCAAAAATGTCGCCCACAATGGTTTCAATTAAATCTTCTAATGTGCAAAGTCCTGCCGTACCGCCAAATTCGTCTTTAACAATGGCAATTGTTGCCCCTTTAGACTTCATATGGGCAAAGAGGGCAGACGTGGACTGGTATTCCATAGCAAAATAAGGAATACGCATTAATGGTGCTTCCAACTTAAAATTATCCTTGTCAGATTCTAAGATAAAATCCTTAAAATTAATTGTGCCGATAATATCGTCAGTATCTTCCCCGTAAACTGGCAGACGTGAAAAGCGTTCTTCCTTAAAAATTTCTAAAACTTGGTCGTAAGTGCTGTCAATATGAACCGCAACCATGTCAACACGTGGGGTCATAATGTCCCTAACATCACTTTCCTTAAATTCTAGCACCGCCTCCAGCATAATGCTTTCTTCTTCCTCAATAACACTATCTTCTGAAGACATTTCAATATATGTTTTAAGCTCTTGCTTCTTTTGTTCTTGTTCTTCTGCACCATCTTTTGCGTCCATAAAGGAAAACATTTTGTTAATAACTGCATTCAAAAGCCCGCTGATGGGCGAAAGGATAAACACTACCCAAGAAATTGGGCGGGACACCAAAAGGCTGATGACACTTGGGTTTTTTGTAGCAATTACCTTTGGCATAATGTCACCAAAAACAATTACCACAAAGGATGTTACTGCCGTGGCAATTGCCACATTACGTGTTTCTGACTCATAACTTGTAGAAATATGAATTGCAAAAGAGGTAACAATTGTAGTAAGCAAAATTGTCACTAAATTATTACCAATTAGAACAGATGATAAAAGTTTGTCCTTTTTCTCAACAAGCTTTTCCACCACGCCTGCACGCCGTTTTCCTTCCTCTTTCATGCGACGCACAGTAATGTTGCTAATGGATGTTAAAGCTGTTTCGCTCATGGAAAATAAAATCCCGAACATTAAAAGGACAAAAGCAAAAACCATCTGCCCCGTACTACCAGCTGGCAATTAAACCACTCCCTAAAAAATGTATTTGGTATATAGTATAACACAGATGGGAATTAAATTCAACCGTAAATTAGCTCGCCAAAAATTTCTGAAGAAAATTAAATTAATAACGTGAATTTGTCAAGTGCGTAAATGACGCTTTTTGAAAAATTACCTTATGTTTGCCGAATATATTTTCGATTTATCATTCAAAAACCCCGTTATTCTTGGCATAATTAACTTGCAAACAAAATCGGGCGTGAAATGTTGCGCTTTTTTGTTTGGTTTAACCTATAATTGATTTTGGGAGTAGGCAGTGCCATGGGATTGGCTGGCACGAATGAACGACACATTGGATTATAATGCACCAAGATTTATATAGGGGGAAAGATGTATGTATTTAGCGATTTTGTTGGCGTATGTTGTTCTTATAGTGGCGATAGCCATAAGAGGGAAGCTAAGATTTAAGACGCTACTTAGCGTTTCTGTCACGGAAGAAAAAAGGGTTAAACGCACTTTAGGGAACATCGTTTTTGGTTGCGTAGCACTGTTGGTTTTATTTGTGGTATGCTTACTTTTAGGTATCAGCTTTGCGGACATAGGTTTGCGTCCAATTAGTTTTGATTACAATATCTGGTTTACCGTTATCACCCTTGTTTTATGTGGTGCAATTCTCGCCCAGTTTATTTATCAGACTGTTAGCCCAAAACACAAAAAAACCGTGGCAGACCTCGATAATTCAAGCAAAAGTGGCTATGGTAAGGTTATGGAATTACTTTTGCCACGTACCAAAAAAGAAAAAATGTTTGCCACAGTTGATTCTGTAACAGTAGGTATCTATGAGGAAATTTTGGCGAGAGGCTTTTTGCTCTATGTTCTTCAAATGCAATTCCCAAATCTTTCAATAATCTTAGTTGTGTTGATTACAAGTCTGCTGTTTGGGGTTGGACATTTTTATCAAGGTCTTCAAGGTATTATTATGACCACTGTTGCTGGTATTTTGCTAGGGTTCTTGTTTGTGGTTACAGGTAGTTTGATTCCTAGTATCTTGCTACACTTTTTCGTAAACTTTAGCGATGTTTTTACGGTTAGGCAAGAGAATACCGCATAATTTAAGGCTTTTTACCAACATAAAATAAACCCGCATCTGCATAGGTGTGGGTTTATTTTATGTTGGTTTGATGATTTTGTACCAAAACATTCTAGCTCGCCAAAAATTCCTGAAAAAAGTAAACCAAAAATTCAACTTATGGTTGATTGATTTTGGGCTTATGTGCTGGTATATTAGTATCATAAAAATTTATGTTGACAGTGTCAAGATTGTGTGTTATAATCTTTACAGTGTAAAGATTGGGGGATAATTTATGAGTGATAAAACCTATCATCACGAGGATTTGTGAGTGGCTCTAAACGATGTGTAGAAAATATAATAAGATTTAGAGGAGGAAAATGTATGTATTTAGCGTTTTTGTTGACAATTGTTGCCTATTTTGTGATGGTGGTTATAACTGGAAAAATGAGGTTTAAGAAGCTGGTTGATGTTTCGTATACGGAATATACAAGGGTGAAATTTCGTGTAAAAAACATTATTTCCAAATGGGTTGCCTTGGTTGTTGTGCTGGCGATGTGCTGGTTTGCGAGTATTAGCTTGGCAGACATTGGCTTTAGAGCAATAAGTTTTGATTATAACATCTGGCTTACAATCATCGTCCTTGTTTTGTGCGGTGCGGTGTTCCTGCTATTTCTTTACCAAGCCATCAGCCCAAGTCACAAAAAGTCCGAAGCGGATAATTTAGGAAACCCAAACAAAAGTAACTACAGCAAGGCTATGGAAGCAATAAAGCCACGCACCAGAAAAGAGAAGATAGCCGCCACAGGCTCGGCTATAACAGCGGGTATATTTGAAGAAATTTTGACAAGGGGCTTTTTGTTCTATCTTCTTCAGATGCAATTCCCAAACCTGCCAATAGTAGCTATTGTGCTGATTACAAGTGTGATATTTGGGGTTGCCCACTTCTACCAAGGCATCCAAGGCATCATTATGACCACTGTGGCTGGGCTTTTACTAGGTTTTCTGTTCATGGTTACAGGCAGTTTGGTTTTACCCATTTTCCTACATTTTTTTGTAAATTTTAGCAGTGTGTTTGACCTCAAGGAAGAAAAGGTTGTATAATCAAGGCAGAGGGTATTGCCCGCCCTTGCTGTTTGTTGCAATATTAATATCAGAAATACTATAAATTATTGGAGGATGAACATGAGTGATAAAACCTATCATCACGGCGATTTGCGATTAGAATTAATAGAAAAAAGTGTAGAGCTAATAAGTAAAAATGGGATTGGAGCATTGTCCTTACGAAAAGTTGCATCTAAATGTGGTGTCAGTCATTCTGCACCATATGCCCATTTCAAAAGCAAAGAGGCTCTTTTGAAAGCCATAAGCGACCACATAGCCGACAAGCTTGCCACAACATTAAAAACATCGGCAGGTGAGCCGTCCATAGATGGTCTGGTAAATTTGGGGTGGGCATATGTAATGTTTTTTGCCCGATACCCCCAATATTACAGCTTTGTTTTTGCAAGCGACTATGTGGAAGTGGGCGACAACCCTTATGAACCCTACGATTTCTTTAAGCGATACCTAAAAGAGTTGTTCATAAAAATCAATCACCCAGAAGAAAAGTGGCAAAATACTTTTATTGCCCAATGGGCAATGTTCCACGGCTTGGCTTCCATTGCAATTATGCAAGAAGCGGACGACCCCAGCAAATACGAGTCAACGGTACGGGAAATTTTAACGAAAAATTATATAATAACAACAGGAGGGAATTAAAATGTTTGAACTTTTCAAAAGCAACAATATGTTCCGTAGGCTTTTAGGTTATCAAATATTTTCGGGGCTTGGTGGTGGCATATTCTCGATATTTATGTTACTGTCTGTCCATTTGCTTTACGGCAATCCAATATTTACGGGCATAGCAGGTGTTTTAATGGCTGGACCGCAAATTTTTGCCTTTACCGTCGGACCAATTGTGGACAGGCGACACAAAGTCACCATAATGCGTGTAACTACCCTATTGGAATTTGTCGTGCTTGCCACGCTGGCATTTACCCCAATCATTGATACCATTGGCGATATTGCCTTGTTTGGTGCTGTTTTTATCTTCTCGTCCGCCGCACTTTTTGAAGCCCCAGCGGGTACAGCACTTTTGCCGCAGATTGTGCCAGAAAATAAGATTATGGAAGCAAATTCCTTGATACAAATTGCCGCAATGTCAGGGGGCATCATTGTTGGTGTGGGTCTGTTTGTGTTCTTTGGCGGTCTGGATGCAGATTTGTCAGTGGTTTACGCTTTTTCTGCCGTGTTTTTGGCGATTGCGTTGCTGTTCTCCTTATTTATCAAAGACCCCAACGCACCATCTGCCCAAAATGGGCAAAAAGCCAATTACATACAGGATTTGAAAGAGGGTGGAAGGTTTATACGCAAAAACGTCTTGTTGTTTATCACCATTGCTGTGGTGGCACAAATGTTTTTTATGGAGATTGCCAGTGTGAACCGCCCCGCTTTTCTTGAAACCCATGTGGGTGCGCAGGGTTACATCGTGTTTACCATGACCGCCCTAATTGGAGGAATTGTGGCATCAGCTCTTATGGGTTCTTTGGGAAAAAAGTTCAAAACAGGTTGGATGATTTTTGTTCTGTTTGCCATATCAGGTGGTGTGCGAATTTTCTTTGCCTTTATTTTGCCCCATAGCTATGCTGGTGGTCTTGCTACCATGGTTGTTTACGCAACTTTGGGTTCTGCCATTGGTATCACTATCTCGTCCCTTCGTCAAAGGATACCAAAAAAAGATATGGTTGGTCGTGTGGACACCATTTCTACCACATTCTCCGCAATCGCTGTAACCGTAGGTGCTTTGGTAGGTGGGTTTTTGGGTAATGCGGTGGCTGATGTGGCATATGTTTTCGTCTACCAAGGCATTGCACTTGTTGCCATTAGCTTGTTTGTAATACTTGTTCCCAGCATCCGTAAGTTGCCCAAAATGAATGATATTGACAAGAACGAAGATTAGGTGTATCATGTAAGGACTAACGGGGGGTGCTTGCATGAAAAAAGTGGTTGTGGCAATGAGTGGTGGGGTGGATTCTTCCGTGGCGGCGTATGTGCTTAAATCTCAGGGGTATGAGGTTATCGGCGTTACCATGTCTGTTTGGCAGGCGGAAACTGCTGAAGAAATTGCCGCACGCAGTGGGTGCTGTGGTATGACGGCAACGGAAGATGCCCGCTTTGTTTGCCAAAAGCTAGATATTCCCCATTATGTGCTAAATTTTAGGGATGTGTTTCGCAAACGTGTCATTGCCCCTTTTGTGGATGAATATATGAAGGGGCGGACACCAAATCCTTGTATAGCCTGTAATGCCTTCGTGAAATGGGAGTATTTGTTTGACAAAGCAAAGGCTTTGGAAGCCGATTTCATCGCAACGGGGCATTATGCCAAAATTGTGCGTAACAGCACCACTGGAAGGCTGACAATTGCCACATCTCCATCAGCAAAAGACCAAAGTTATGCCCTTTATAACATGAGCCAAGAAGCACTAAGCCGAACCCTTTTCCCTATTGGTGATATGGACAAAAACGATGTGAGAGAAATCGCCATGGAACAAATTGGCTTGCGGGTGGCATACAAGCCCGACAGCCAAGAAATTTGTTTTGTTCCATATCGCAACCACGCTGTTTTTTTGGAGGAATATTTGGGTGGCAGTCTGCCCGCTGGCAATTTTGTGGACGAGGACGGCAATGTGTTAGGTGTTCATCAAGGTTTGGGGCGTTACACAATTGGGCAACGAAAGGGTTTGGGGGCGTTTGGCACACCCATGTTTGTTAAAGAAATTGACGGGACAACCGCAAGCATCACCCTAACCAAAGACGAAAACCGCCTGTTTCAGAACACCCTAACCGTGGGTAACTTGGCTTTTATGAGCCACGAAAACATCAACACCCCCATTAAATGCCTCGGAAAAATACGCTATGCCCATAAAGCTGCACCTTGCACAATAACCCAACAATGTGATAAAATAATTGCGGTGTTTGAAGAAGCCCAGAGGGCTATAACCCCTGGGCAGTCTGCCGTGTTTTATGATGATGCAGGCGGAATAATTTGCGGTGGGATAATAGAGTAAATTTCCATAATTTAGAGGGGGCAAACAAATGAAACAAACGGCATTTATATCAGAAGGCAAAATTAGAATTTTCAAAGACGGTGGTGCAAACATCCTAAATTGTACCACCGCCGAAAAATATAGAGAGCGAGAGCGTGAAATTCGCCTTCGCAATGAATGGAAGCATAGCGGTTCGGGAGCGATGTTTACGGGGTCGCATTTTCATGGTGAGGGTGGTTTGGATACAAAACTGCCCATTTCTGGCTTGTCCAAAGGTTTTGACGAAAGGATGATTTTCACCCTTAAC
>WQZZ01000078.1 GCA_009780485.1 Defluviitaleaceae bacterium
AAGAGTTTTTTGCAGAAAAACATAAAAAACACCCGTTCAAGTTAATTGAAGGGTGTTTTTTATGTTTTTACGGTATCGTCTGTCGGACTAGGACGGGCAATGCCCGCCCCTACCACGATTGTCGTTTACCCTGTACGTGGGTGGTGACTGAATATTGGTAGGGGCGGGCATTGCCCGTCCTTGTTCGATGGACGATACCGTCCAATCCCAGAGAATAGTACCAAGTTTTGTATAAAATTGTATATAGCTACCTAATATATAAGCCGTTGGGACGAACAATCCCCAACGGCTATTTTTATATTACCAGGCTCAGTTGCCCAGCCACATTTATTTCGCACACTTTTTGTTCTGCAAAAACTGCTCAAATTCCTCCACAGGCATTGGTCTGTTAATGAAAAACCCTTGTGCAATATCCGTGCCAATGCTGTGCAAAAAGTACAATGACTCTTTGTTCTCCACACCTTCCACCACGGTCCTAACGCCCATACCTTTTGCCAATGCGATAATGGCTTCCAGCACAAACTTATTACTCGGGTTTTTCTCCATGTTCATGGCGAAAGTACGGTCAACTTTCAAAACATCAATGGGCAATTTTGCAACATATTCAAGTGATGAAAAACCAGAGCCAAAGTCGTCCAAAGATACGCTTACACCAAGCTCTTTCAAAGCATTGATAACCTGCACAGTTCCATCGAAATCTTCCACCACAATGCTTTCCAAAAGTTCAATTTCTAGGTGTGAAGGGTCAACATTTTTTTCTTGCAAAATATTCTCCACAGAATTACAAATCAATCCTCCGATAAAATGCCTTGGTGAAATATTAACACTTACAATCAAGTCAATACCCTTTTCTTCCCAAGCGTTTATCTGGTTGCAAGCCATATCCAAAACCAATTTATCAATGTCGATGCCATAATTATTCTGTTCGGCAAATTCGATAAATGCTCCTGGATTAACCATTCCCCTCTCTGGGTGGTTCCAACGTATCAGGGACTCTGCACCTATAACATCGCCAGTTTTAAGGTCAATTTTGGCTTGGTAAAACAACTCAAATTGGTTTTGGGATATTGCCGTGGGCAAATTGCTGTTAAGCCACAAAGTGTCGTCCGCTTCACCACCCATAAAACCTTCATAAATCAAATACGTGCCTGGTGCTTTGTTTTTTGCAGCAGTCTTTGCCATTTCGGACTTCCGCAACAAATCTTCCGCCACTTCCCCATGAACGGGGTAAATGGCAGCACCCACACTGGTGGATAGGTATAACTTATTGCCGTCAACCTCGATAGGCTCACGGGTTTTGTCCATAATCGCATCGCAATATGCAGCAACCACCATATTACCTTCGTAAAGGCAGGCGGGCAAGGAAATTAACACAGCAAAATCCGCACCAGACATCCGCCCAGTTAAACTTCCACCTTTACAATCCCCTAAATCTACACTAGCCACCGCATCAGCAATAACCTGACCCATAATCTTCAAAGCCATGTCACCAACCATCATGCCAAGAGAATCGTTAACCTGTTTTAGCCCGTTTATTTTTACACTTAAAATAGCAAACTTACTAAAGAAAATCTCCGCCATTTGCAGGGAGTGTACAACCGCCTCGTACATATGGTTGCGGTTTGGCAAGTCCGTCAAATAGTCATTTTTCAGATAATGCTCAAAGCGGGCATCACTTAACTGGCTCTGACGTGACAAAGCCAGCAAATACACACAATCAGTAACAAAGTCCATTTCTTTGCTATACAACTCTGGACAATTGTCGCTATGTAAAAACATGGCAATATACCCCTGGGTTGTATCACCATGGATAATAGGAACAACTATAACAGTTTTCGGTGCATCATCGCCCTCTACATGTCCTTCCAATTCTGTATAGCTAACAATTTTTGGTCCTGACCACTGGTTTTTCGCCAAAAAACCAACCAATGGCTTCATTACGGTTTTATATTCATCAAAAGTTGTCGTATAAGATTCAAAATAAACCACTTCTAATTCACCATCAAGACTGTTGGAGTTTTGCAACAGACCCACAATATAATCATTATCAGGTGAAAGCTTAAAGGTATCGTAAAAAATACGAGCCAAAGCTGGCATGGCAACTTCAAAAGAGCCGCCAGACCCCTTAAAACTCCTAAAAAAATCAGCAAAAATTTGATTGTAAGCGTCTTCGGAATAATTATTGGTATTTCCAGAAAAAACGTTCACATTATCGCATCCTTAGTAGTGGCATTTTGTTGCCTGCACATTATAACACACAATTAATAATATGTCAAGAAAAAAATCGACCCCGCATTTTCAGCATGCGAGGTCAATAAAGACATTTGGGTAAAATTGTATCAAATACATTTTATTAATTTATAGTTACATTAGCAGTGCGGTTGGTGGTGATATTTGCCCTGTTCATATCGGTATCAACACGGGTAAGGTTTACATTACCAGTGGTTGTACGAACATCCAGTACGCCACGGATTTCCGTGTTGCTTAGATTTACCCTGCCAGTGCTTGCTTGGAAGCTGGCATTGTTAGCAGTGCTACCATTATCAAGGCTTATATTGCCCGTGGTTGTGGTAAATTGCAACATATTCGCCCTAATGCCATTGGCTTCAATCCTACCTGTGCTGGCACTTGCCGTAAAATCCGAAGCTGTATCAATACGGTCAACATTAATATTACCAGTGGTAGAGCGAATGTTTACAGAATTAGCATTAAAGTCACTTGCAGTAATACGTCCAGTGGATGCGTTTATTGTCACATTGTTAAAATCACGTACAATAGAGCTACTCAAATTTATATTGCCTGTGGTCGAACGGAATTCCCCGTCACCTTCAGCTCCAGCATTGACAAGACTAATTCTACCTGTGGTTGCGGTAACACTCATATTTCTGCCTGCGGTTAGGTTTGTTCCGTCAATGTTGCCAGTGGTTGATGAAGCAGTCAAATTGTTGTCACTTTCAATGACGTGTAATTCGATGCGCCCAGTGGTGGACGAAGCGGAAAAGCTCCCAGCCGAAACACGCATCGCATTAATTCTGCCTGTGGTGCTGTGCAAACTTACATTGTCTGCCAGACTACTTGCTGTGCTTTGCATAGCTACGTTGATGCTTCCTGTGGATGTGCGTAGGGTTAGGTCAGATAAAATGCTTTCATCTGGCAGATAAATACGCAAGCTTCCCGCACGTGTGTTGTTGATGCCAATAACAAGATTGCTTTCTGTAAAGATTTCTAACTGTCCCGTTCTTTCGTTAAAATTGTAGATGGGACGGATGACACTACCAGTGCGCGCTGGCTCATACACAACACGAATATCGCGCCCATTGTGGGTTTCCACATTAATGCTGTCAATACCCAAACGAACATTAATGCCATTCACTTCACTTACGTCAAGAGTTAGGTTGGTTAAATCCCTGTCACTGGCTTGGCGTATAAACCCTACGTCTCTGCCACCACCAAAATTGAAATTAAAGTTAAAGTTTGAAAGACCAACAGCCAAACCAATGCCAAGAAACAACAGTGCAATTACCCAGCCAGGCATCCTGCGTCTTTTTCTAGGTGGCTCACCTGAGCCTGTGCTAACAGGTGTGGGTGCATGATGCGGTGCTTGTTGCTCTGGTGGAATTGCCCCCCTAGAACCTTCGTCCCGCATATCAATGAAATCCTTGTTGTTGTCATTATCATTGCTCATTTTCATTTCCTCCGTTTAATTTGTTTTTGTGCTTCTAAAAACATATACGCCTTCGGTTTGAAAAAGTCTGCTGGTATTTTCGATTTTATTTTTGCATTAACGCCCATGGGCTTTTATACTTGATATTGCGGACGATAAAAAAGCTTGACAAATGTGTTTTACATACGTAAAATATAATTGTAGATAATCTCACTCACCAAAAATTTATCTCAAGTTGCAAACCTCAGAAAGGTAATCATTAAAACACCCTAAAATAGGGCAGGCAAGCCCCACCCTAATCAGACTGATGACAAACCCCCATGCTCGTCATTGCGAGCGAAGCGAAGCAATCTCTAATAACGTAAGTATGAGATTGCCGCTCCTCGCAATGACGGGGAACACTTTGTCTACAATCTGAATAGGGCAGGGTAGCCCTTGCCCTATTTTTTAGATTTCTTTTCACCAGAAAGAATTTTATGTGCAAGACCTTCTTCCTGAGATTTTGCAACATTTCTAGCTTCACGTGCCGCCATTTGCGATGACAACCCTGATTCACTTTCGGCAATTGCTGCCTTTTTCAGCTCTGCTTCACGGGCGGCGGCTTGGGCTGCCTTCCTAATTGCATTAAGCTCCCCTTCAGTAGGAATGGCTTCTGCCAATTTTTCAAAAGACTCCACAATACGATGGGGTGATAAGGGCTTTACAATATAGTCAAGCGCACCAGAAACCAAACTAGAAACCACCTTGTTCCTGTCACCAGTAGCCGTACACATAACAATTTTTGCATCTGCATCAAATTCCACAATTTCTTTAACAGCATTAATTCCGCTCATTATAGGCATGGAAATATCCATAAAAACTAAATTTGGTTTTATGTCTTTATAACGAAGCACGGCTTGCTTGCCGTCACTTGCTTCGTGAATAGAACTGCGAGAAACCCGACACTGGGTTACCAACACATTTTTAATAAACTCCCGTATCACAGTTGTGTCGTCTACTACCAAAACATTCATCTCCACACCCCTTTCGCTTATTTTACCACAAACCACGGCAAATTGCAAGTTTTCTGCTCTAAGTTTTCTTTGGAAATGCTTCCAAAAATTTTTGTTAATCTTTTTGTCAGCGATGCCGAAATAGATTAGACAGGTCATCGACTGGGTGAAACACAACGGAGGACAAATTATGATGAATACCAACAACATGGGTCTTAATGTACGTAATATAATCGGACAAAACCGCATGGACGCTGTACAGCGTGGCGGACGCAACCCCTTAAACTTTTCGGCAGACAACAATGGTTTAATTTCTGCCATCATACAACAAAAAGACGCAAATGCGACAATTTTGGCAATGGCTGATGGACAAGATTTGTCCGTTGCCAGCGGGCAGGTTGTTGGCAATGTTGGTGACGAAGTGTTCTTTCAGCAAAACGGCGAAAATTCTTTGAAGCAGGTTTTTCCTAATATAAATGGTCAAAATGTTTTTGGAAAGCAACTCAGCCTACAATCCGTGCAGGATTTGATGAAGCACAGCGATTTTGCCCGCCCAAGCGAAGGTGCTTTGGACATTTCTGCTGACTTGGAAGCACGCTTGGAAAAACGTCAAACCGCCGCCAATGTGGCAAACCGTCTTGCCCGCAATATTGGGCGTATTAGCGGTAATGTGCATTCTGCTGCCGTGGCACAACTTGCAGCCGAGGGCATAAATATTGACAAAATTTCAATCCCTGTCCTAGATGGTGTTGTTAGCAAGCTAGACGCAGCAAAAGCCCATAATGACGCACGTATTGCCGATGAAATCGGTCAAAAAGTGGCTGGGGTATCTGATTTATCTGACGGACAAATTGCACAAATGCTTGCAAACGAAACACCAATCACCTTGGACAACCTTTACATATACAAACACAGCGGCGCAGAAGCAACAGGCACGCCCATGACCCAAGCGGACTGGGATGGCTTGCAAGAGGATATTGCACGGTTTTTGCAAGAGCAAGGGCTGGAGAAAAATGCCGAAAACATGGCACGTGTCCGCCTTATACTTGACAACCAAATCCCGCTGACAGACGAAAATTTCGATAAACTTATTTTCTTGCAAGATGTACAGGGCAATGTTGACATTCCATCACTTGTAGACGCTGGGGCGGAGCTTGATTACAATGGGCGCAGCATCGGCGAACTTAATGTTTACGACCCTGTGAAAGACGCTATTTTCAAGGCAGAAACCCGCCTTGCCATGTCTTACGAAGCCAGCACCGCCCTACTTTCCAGCGATTTAGAAATTGACCTTGACCCACAAATCGAAGCCCTAAAGGCTCTGAAAGCACAAGAACAAGCCATAACCGCATCTTTGAAGCAAGTTAACGCTGACACTGACGAAAACTTCCAAAAAATGGCTGACACTTTCAAAGCTATACACACCATGCCATATGTAAGCATGGCGACTTATGGTGCAATGGCAGACGATATGGCAAAATTCACCATGTCCGTCATCGAACAACATATAACCAGCCACAAATACGAAGAAAACGCAACGGTTGCCAACCTAAAATACGGCGATACTTCCAATAAAATTGCAGAACAATTTGCACCAATGCTACGTGAAATAGGCTTTGGTGATGACAAATATACAATACGTGCCGCCAAAATCCTCACCGCCAACAACATGGACATTAACGCTGAAAACTTGGCTAAAATCAAGGACATGGACGCTAAAATTACTGACATCCAAACCAAATTACACCCACGTGTTGCAGCACAAATGGTGGCAGAGGGACTTAACCCTGCGGGTATGCACATGGACGAGGTTTTGGAGTATGTGGAAAAACATACCCAGCAATACGGCACTGCTGACCATGAGCAACTTTTGGAAAACATCGCCAAAATGGACAGACAAGGTGACATTGACCCAGAAACCCGCAATCAAATCATGGATATTTACAAAATGCTACATAAAATCAGCAAAAACAACGGTGCTGGGGTAGGTTATGCCGTAAACGCTGGCGTTGAATTGACTTTAGAAAATCTTTTGGACTTTTCCAAGAATTTTGACGAAAGCAAAGGCAAAAACAACACACTAAATTACGCAACAGAAAACGGCGTATACTTCGCTAAGCATTTGGTGTCCAGCTTCATTGCTTCCGCAAAACCTGCACCAATGGTCGCTTTTGTAAAGCAAGAGCCACTAAGCGACACACTGCCACAATCTCTCGAAAAACTAGAAGAAATCGCCAAAAAAGAATTACAAGCCGAAGGCGAGTTGGATTTAGCCAAAATCAACGCATCTATCAAGGAATTGAGCGGTACGGGCAAGGAAGCCCTTCGCACCCTAACAGCCATGGGCATCCCTGTTACTTTGGCAAACCTACGCCAACTAAAAGCCACCAAAGATAAGCAACTAGAAAACGAAATTAATTCCCTTGACACAGATGAAACCGCTGAATTACTTGAAATCCTACCAACCAGCGACGACATAGCAAGCATCGACCCAATCGCCACAAACCAAGCCATGAGCGACAAAATCGAAGAAATGATAGAAAACACTGACGACGCTAGCAAAATCACTCAAATGGATTTGGTGATGAAGAATTTACAATTCCGCCAAATGCTTCACAACAGCGGTGCAGACTTCAGTTTCGGCATGAATTTTAACGGTCGCATGGCTGACGTAAAATTACATCTCCTCAACGACAACGTAGACATTTCCACAGGCGTAAACATTTTCATGTCCCTTAACACTGCCATGGGCGAAGTTGAAGGTTTTGTAAAAATGCAAGGCAACCGTGCGGACATTTCCATCTCTGCCGAAGGGGAAGGGCTTGCCTTCCTAAAAGCCAACCGTGGCATTTTAACGGACATCTTAGGCAATCTGGGCATTGATGACATTCGCACCAATTTTTTAGATAAAAATTATTTTAGAAATCAGTTAAGTCGCACAGATAATTTGCCGAAGTATTAAAAGACAGGAGGTCAGAGCATGAACAGACCGAATGAAGGGGATAGACAATTACCCGAGGAAGTTTACACCGCAATCTCTGGACTGATAAAATTTCTTGAAAATGTTGAAGAAAAATTCATAGAGCGTAACAATAAGGAGGACGAATATGAGAATAGTTGATAATATCGCCGCTTTGCGTGTACATACCCAGCTAACCCGTACAAACCGTGCAATCGAAGGACACACTTTGCGCCTGTCCAGCGGACACCGCATCAACAGCGTGGGGGATGACCCAGCGGGCTTTGCAATCTCCATGCACTTGCGTAACCAAGTTCGTGGTATGCAAATGGCTGATAGAAACACTTTAGACGGAACAAGCCTGCTAGAAACCGTTGACGCTGCCCTACAAGGTATACACGATAAATTACACCGTGTTCGTGAGCTTTTTGTACAAGCCGCCAACGATACATATAGCCCAGAAAATAGACAAGCAATACAACATGAAATTGACAATCTTTTAGAAGAGATTAATGCCACAACTCAAAGAACCGAATTTAACAGCATCGGTCTGCTTAATGGTGAAGCACAAAACTTGCGTGTGCAAGTCGGTGGTCGTCGTGGTATGTCCGTCTCCCTTACAATCCCTCCGATGCGCACTTGGGACATGGGTACCAGAACGGACTACACCACAGGCACTTCGCAACCAGGTCTAACCGAAGAAGGTTGGTACAAAGGTTCTACCACACATGGAAGCATTGTTGCAGAAAACCACAGAAGCTCTAACACCCATATAAACGACATTGACGCAGCAATGGCACAAGTCTCCATGGCACGTGCAGAGGTTGGTGCGTTCATCAACCGTTTTGAATATACCTCCGAAAGCACACGTGCATCAGTGGAAGCTACATCACGTTCTTTGTCTCGCATTTTCGACACAGATATGGCATACGAAATGATGATGCTTTCCAAGCACAATGTAATGTCCCAAGCTGGCATGGCAATTATGGCACAACTTAACGCCCGCCCACAACAAATTTTGCAACTTCTATAAAATACATAAAAAACCACAGCTATTAACATGGCTGTGGTTTTTGGTTATAATAACAGCAACAAAAGCCAGTCTGTGCTTAATTGATTGGTTAAGATTTTGCCATCATTATAGAATATAATTCATCCACTTCCAATACAAGCACTTTTATTTCATACCACAAACTTGTTTATCCTCTAATGGACCGAAACCCCTCAAGTCTTTTTTGATTTTTTTGGAAGTTTTATTGAACAACAAAGACATGAAAGCCCTGATTTTATCAACTATTTTAACCCTAATAAAAAAATTAAAAAACTTTTCTAAAAACCCTAAAGTATTTTCACAGGCATCCGATATATATTATAGAGCGGTCAAAGCAACAAACCGCTAAGAAAGTAAGGCAAAGCACAATGGTAGTTGTGCTAACCCCTTACATAAAAAATCCATGAGCCAAGGATTGGCTCCATATATTCCAAGGAGGAAAACATATGTCTAATTTAGTTGTAAGAACCAACATGCTTGCTCTTAACTCTCACAGAAACCTAGGTAATGTTTCTAACCAACAAGCACGTGCTTCTCAGCGTTTGTCT
>WQZZ01000079.1 GCA_009780485.1 Defluviitaleaceae bacterium
GGCTTTTGAAACTGAGAAATTCTGCACGGTTTTTTGTCGCTAGTGTGTTACTAGCACCTTTGTTTTTTCTTAGATTTTAACTGCTTAATGGCTTGAAAAACCTTGAATATACTGGGTTTGTTTGCATTGAAGATTGAACAAAATCATGATATAATGTCGAAAGGGCAATCTAAAGAAGCAAGGCGGTTGACGCACTCACCTTTCAGGAAGGAGGTGATGCGTTATGAACGGTTATGAGATTTACAGCTTTTTCGCCACTACGGCATGGCTGATTAAATACATAATTTGGACGTATTTCTTTCCAAAGAAATAACCGCCCTCGACCAAAGTAGCGGTTATTAATATTCAACCATTATTTAGGCGTCAACCGCTTTGCGATTGCCTTTTTGTTTATCCTAAAATAATTATAACACAACCCCACAACTTTTGCAATACCTTATTGACAAAAAATCAAATTTGTGGCATGATATAACGATTAGAAAGTAGGTGCGATATGAGACGCTGGATAGACCCGCATATATTCAAGACATGGGTGGCTTTTCTTTTGCTTGCCATTGTTGTAATCATAATTTTCCAAATCGTCACCCAAGTTGAGGTAATTTACGGTTGGCTAACCACCCTAATGTGGCACATTTCCCCCTTCATCATGGGCTTCATGTTGGCATACGCCCTAAACATCCCCCGTGAAGGCATACAAAAGCTACTAGAAAAAGTCAAACATCCCTTTGTGCAAAAACGCAAAATGGGCATTTCCGTCATACTAACTTACTTGTCAGCCATCGGAATAATTTGGCTAATCTTCATACTGGTGTGGCCGCCCATACAAGAAAGCATCGTGGACTTTGTAGATTCTATCCCCGCACTTGCATACCAAATACAAGAATTTATTTACGAACTCAGCCAAAACGAAGAAATACCCTTCCACGACCAATTTGACTACATTGCCGCCATGATAACCCCGGAAGCCATCCTAGACCTTTTTGACGGCGACTTTATAGCAGGCATCTTTACAAACCTCTTTTCCACAGTAATGGGCGTAATTTCCTTCACCTTCCGCTTTGTAATCACCCTTATCTCGTCCATATATTTCATGGTGGAAGCGGCGAAGGTAAAAGCCGCATTTAAGCGTTTCATCAAGGTGCTGACCCCCCGCAAGGTTTACAAAACCCTAATAAAATACGGTCGCAACATAAACAGCTATTTCAAGCGTTACATCTTCTGCCAAACCCTAGACGCCTTAATCCTAGGCACAATAATGACGGTCATCCTATCCCTAATGGGCGTTACATACGCCCTAACACTAGGCCCCATGCTAGGCGTTGCCAACCTAATCCCCTTATTTGGTGCAATAATCGGCACAATAATCGCCTTCATCGTCATCCTGCTAACAGAAGATTCCACAGGGCTTGCCGTCGCCGCTGGCGTAGTTATGATTATCATCCAACAAATCGACGCAAACTTCATCTTCCCAAGACTTATCGGCGGGCAAATGAAAATAAGCCCCCTTGTGGTAATCATCGGCATCACCATAGGTAACGCCTACTTTGGCATAATCGGCATGATTGTGGCAATCCCCATTGTGACAGTTGCCAGAAACATATTAGACGACTTCCTGCTTTACAGAGAAGCCATAAAATCACGCAGAAAAGAGGTGCAGTAGATGAGCAGAAGTAAAAGAGAGCGTAGAAAAAGAATTTTAACAATTGCTATAATTGCTATTTTAGTGTTTGCCCTAGGTGTTGGGCCAATGCTTATGTTTTGTGCGTAAAGGAGGGGCAATTGTTGGTAAACGACAATACAGGACACAGACAAAGGTTGCGAGATAGATTTAACAAAGTTGGTATTGATGGTCTTTGCACCCACGAGGTGCTGGAACTCTTACTTTTCTACATCATGCCCCGCCGTGATGTTAAGCCATTGGCAAAAAGTATGCTAAAAGAATTTGGCTCGCTGGCAAATTTATTTGAATCCAAAGCGGATGCCATAGTCACACGTACTGGCGTGACAGAAAACACCGCAACCTTTTTATCCTTCATCTCCCAACTTACCCGAAGATACCAATTGGACAAATACGCAGACCGCATAAAGCTTAAAGATTTGAAAGTAGTGACAGAGTATGCAAAGGCACTTTGTTCAGATTTGCATTATGAGCATTTTTTCGTAATGTTCTTAGACAATTCCGACAACCTGCTTGCGGTAGACCGTATTGCCGAGGGCGGATTAACTGGCGTAAACCCCTATATGCGTAATATTATGGACCGTGCCATCGTCTACAAATGTGCCAAGGTGGTGCTGGTACACAACCACCCCAGTGCAAAGCCAAAGCCATCACAGGCAGACGTGGACACAACCCAAGAAATAATGAGACTTTTAGGTGGTCTTGACGTTGAAGTGGTTGACCATATTATTGTGGTAGGCAAGGACACATTCAGCTTTGAAAAGGCTGGTATACTAAATGAAATAATCAGAGAATTTGCTAGGATTGCTGATAGGGAAAGAGAGGCACGGAAAGGCTTTTTGGAACAATAATACATAAGGCGACCATCGGTTGCCCTTTTCGTTGCGGATAAGCACTCACCCCCCGTCATTGCGAGCGAAGCGAAGCAATCTCACGTCCGCAAGTAGGAGATTGCTTCGCTTCGCTCGCAATGACGGGGCGGGCAAGGTGTTTACGGTAGGGGCGGGCATTGCCCGTCCCAGTTCGACAAACGATACCACACAACCCCAAAGAAGCACTCCAACATTCAGCCTAAGGCACAAACTCCTGCATGGCTGGTCTGCCATTCCAATAAGCACCACTAGAACGATAGTAATGCCTACTTACATGCCCATCATAAAAATGCACATCCAGCACCACAACCTGCCCAATCCGAACCGTCATAGGAAATTCATCAAAATTCAACACATTACCCGTAACAACAGCATCAGCAAAAAGTTCATACGCCCCTTCTTCCAACCTCCAAAACTCCCTCATAACAATGTCGTTAAATGCAGTATCATCCATGCCATAAAAACCCGCTTCCAGCTCAAAACCCACAATGTCCATGGTTTCCACCCAAAGCGGTTCACGCTGCAAAGCATAATCCCGCAAATCTACAATATACAAATTATCTCCATATCTGTCATACAGAACCTGTGTCATAGTCGGCAAACCCCAATACGTCAAAAAATCACCCAATTCCACATGAACCCAACCATGTATCGCCATAACATCTTGGTCTCGCAAAGCATCAAACTGCCGAATAAAATTTAACGGCTTATAATACGCCCGAACAGAATGACTACCCTCATCTTCAAAACGCTGAAATTGCGCAATATTCTCACGTGTCAAACCATATTCCGCACTACCCTGCTGTCCACTATCAGTCAAATGTTGCAAAAACCGCTGGCTTGTCGTGGCATCCTGTTGCCCCACATCCGACCCATGGAAAACAGTCTCAGGAAATTCCCTTTTAACAGCCCTGTAAAAATCCAAAACAGCGTGATTATGAAACACCGTGCCGTGCCAGTCGTCAAAAAGCTGGTTCAAAATCACATCATTACCATCATCCGTTGTCATCCAAAGGTTAAGCAATTGGGCTGTCGCATAACTTGTCTCTATAAATAAGTGTCGCATACCGTCATTGTGGTAATGCTCGCCCCAAAGCTCCAATTGACGTTCCAAGGACGTAGCATTTCCGTGGATTACCCCATACATAAAAATTCGCCCTGTAGACGGAGACATTTCATCTTCCGAATAGCCGTCACCATTGCGATTACAAGCCGTCGCCACAACCCCTGCCATCACCAGCACAAAAGCCAAAATAAGTTTTTGAAACGCTATCTTCCTTTTCATTTTCTTCCTCCGAAGTAATTATTTTTAACCATCATTATATCACATTTTTCTATATTTTGCAAGCATTGGGGTTGTACGGTATCGTCAACATAAATAGGACGGGCAATGCCCGCCCCTACCAGGAAATTTGTAATTTTTGCAAAAAGATACTTGACACGACCAAAATTTTGTCGTATACTGGAAGTGGTCAATCATTCTTTTGACTGGGGTTCTCCCATAAAACGGTGCTTGCCTTCACACCTAACAAGTTATCAGGCAAGCACCAACCCCAACTTACAGAGCCTAAGGGATATTATATCCTACCTTAGGTCTTCTTGTCAAGCACTTCTTACGACAATAAGGATATAGGAAAGGATAGGTGTCAAAATGTTTTGTGTTGGAGATAATGTATTTGAAATCGAAAAAAGAACCTTTGACGAAATAACAGTCAACAATTCAGGAACTATTACCATACCCGCAGAAATCCCGTACTTTCTGGGTCTGAAAGAAGGCTCGAAATTGGAAGTAGAAGCTGGTGTTGGTACAATTGTTCTAAAAGCCATAAAACCTTGCCCCACTTGCGGGCGTTAATCGTAGGGGCGACCATTGGTCGCTTTTTTTGTAAAGAAAAGTTTGGAACTTTTTAGATGCCTTTTGCGTCAAATGTAATACAACTGTAACACAAGGAGGTTTATTATGAGTAAAGACAAAAAGAATTTGCTTAATATTACGCCCATGGAGCATTATGAAGCTCCAAAAGTACCCACTTTGGAAGATGTGTACAAAAACCCAGAGCCACTAAAGAAACTACCTGCCCGCTGGGCAAAAAATGCGGTGGTTGTGGCAAGTGTAGGTGCTTTGGGTATGACAACCTTATCGGGTTGCTTCTCGCGCCCTTTGGATGACTGGCGTGACTTTCCGCATCATGGCGGTGCTGGTTCTGCCGCCTATTTTGTATACCCCACAGAGCAAGAGGTTTACGAAGATGAGTATTGCAGTGGCTACGGCTTGGGTTACAACGGCTATGAAGAATTTGATTTGGTTGTCAGAATACACCATGGCGGGTCGGGTACTGCCAATTATGTTGTGCATTTAACGGAGCAGGAAGCCCTTGGCATCATCCGCAAGCAACTGGAAGCCGTTGGGCTTACCTTTTGCGACACCCCGCCAGACTACGCTGCATTTGAAGGCGATGCTTGGATGCCAAACATCGAACTAGATTTGTTTGACGCAGAAAACAATGTGGCAATTTCCCGTATAAGCTGGGAGGACAACCACCGCCAATTTATCCACAGAATTACGAGAGAAGTGGAGGAAGGTTTTGCACGCCAAACAGATATTACCGTAGGCGTATTTGAAACCCCAGGATTTTTTCCGCAGACATTGGATGCTATGGGTGATTGGTTTGAAAATGATGATGGGGAATGGGAATATGCCCCACCAGACGAGCCGACAGACGAGGAGAAGGCAGAAGCCAAAGCCGAAGCCAGACCAATCCTCGAAGCCAATTTGAACCAGCAAATACAGGAATTTATCAACCTTTTGCGTGCTGAGGGCATCATACAGTAGTTTGGAGGTTATCATGGACGAAACTAAGTTGAACATAAAACCTATGGAGCAATACGAAGCCCCGAAAATACCAACCTTAGACGAAATATACAAAAACCCAGAACCACTGAAAAAGCTACCCACCCGCTGGGCAAAAAATGTGGTTGTTGTAGCAAGTGTTGGTATTTTAGGACTGTCCACGCTGGCTGGTTGTGCTGGCAGACACGGAGTGCTTTGCAACGAGTATGGTGTTGGGTATCATGGTATTCAGGAGTTTGACTTGGTTACGAGGATACACCATGGTGGGTCAGGCAGTGCCAATTATGTTGTACATATGACAGAGCAGGAGGTTCTTAGTATTATTCATAGGCGTCTGGAAGAAACGGGTTTACGATTATGCGACATTCCGCCAGACTACACAGTTGACCGTTGGTTTGCTGATAGCAATCAAATTGGAATTGACTTATTCGACCAAATAAATAATGTCGCCGTTTCTTACCTTGGCTTTGATGCAAGCTGGGGAGGATTTGCTTTCTGGGGACACAGCCAAGCGAATTGGGCAGAGATACGCTTTGCAGAACAAACCGATATTACGGTTGGCACGTTTTACACGCCAATTGTTTATCCAAATGGTAATGGCATTTTCGGTAGACCCACAAGGAGGGAAAGGGAAAAAGCAAGACCAATTTTGGAAGAACGCCTAAACCAGCAGATTAATGAATTTATTGAGCTTTTGCGTGACGAGGGCATTATAGAATAAAGGGGGTGGCGGGCTTGCAATTAACACTGCATCTAACCGACCATTGTAATTTAAGTTGCTATTATTGTTTTGTTCCACGTGGACCACAGGTAATGTCGCTGGATGTGGCAAAGTCGGCAATCGAATTTGCCATGAAGGATGGGGACACAACAGGCTTGCTTTTTTACGGTGGCGAGCCACTGCTAGAAAAACAGCTAATTTACGACATTGTGGAGCATACCCAAGCCATAAAACGCAAAACAGGGCATAATTTCATCTACAAAATAACCACCAACGGCACATTGCTGGATGAAGATTTTCTTAAAATGTCCAAAGAAGTCAATTTAACCGTGGGCTTCTCCCATGATGGTCCAACCCAAGACGACTTCCGTTTCTTTAATGACGGCGGGGGGACTTTTGACGTGCTGGAAGAAAAAATTGCACTACTTCTAAAATACCAGCCCTATGCGGTTGCCATGAGCGTCATAGACCCATCCACCGCCCACAGAAGCACGGAAATTGTGAAATTTTTATTCGACAAAGGTTTTCGTTATATGCACCTTTCCCTTAATTACTGCAAAACCGCCCCTTGGACGCAGGAGCATCTGGAGATTTTGAAACAGCAATACCAAGAAATGGCGGAAATGTACATCAAATGGACACGGGCAGAGGAAAAATTTTACATATCAGCTTTTGACATGAAGATTTTATCATTGCTTAAAGGCGACAAATACAGTCAGGACAGGCTGAAGCTGGCTCGCAACCAACCCTCCGTTGCCCCTGACGGCAAAATGTACTTTAGCTCCAAATACATCCACGACCCAGATTTTCAAATCGGCGATGTTTTTACGGGCATAAATTTTGACAGGCAAGAGGAAATTTTCACCAAAGGCACAGTTCCGTCTGACCCCTGCCAAAAATGTGCCATACTTTCCCGTTGCAATTTTGCTTATGACAGCCTAATTGCCACGGAAAAAGGCATTGTTACCCAAGTGCCACCCCTGCAATGTGCAAACGAACAAATAATCACCCCCATAGCTGACTTTGTGGCAAGCACGCTGTATAACGAGGGCAGTGCCATGTTTATGCACAAACATTATAACGAAATGTACCCCATCATGTCTTTGGTGGAGGATTTAACATGAAATTAGGCGTTATGAACCCCATTCTATACCCCGTGGATTTTGAGGGTGCATTAAAATACCTTAGTGGGCTGGGCGTACAGGCAATCGAGGTTGGCGCAGGGGGATACCCCAAAAACCTACACCTTAACCCAAACGATTACCTTGCAAACCCCGCAAAGGTCAGCCAGTTGAAGGGTTTGCTGGCAAAATATAACATGGCAATCTCTGCACTTGCTTGCCACGGAAACCCTGTACACCCAAACAAGGCTCTAGCACAGCGGTTTCATAACGACTTTATAGACACCCTAAAAATCGCACAAATGCTGGACATTGACAGGATTGTGACTTTCTCTGGCTGTCCTGCTGGTTGCCCTGCTTCCACCACCCCCAACTGGGTCACATACACCCGCCCAGACGAGTGGGCAGAAATTCTCGACTACCAGTGGAATGACGTGCTTATTCCCTACTGGACAAAAACCACAGAGATTGCAAAACAGCACGGCGTGACAAAAATTGCTTTGGAAATGCACCCAAACCACTGCGTGTACAACCCCGAAACCCTCTTAAAGCTTCGTGATGCAGTGGGCGAGGGGATTGGTGCAAATTTTGACCCATCCCACCTATTCTGGCAAAGAATTGACCCAGCCACTGCCATAAAACACCTAGGGGAAGCCATTTATCATTTCCACGCAAAGGACATTAAATTTTACGATGAAAATTGCAGTATAAACGGCGTGCTGGACACCAAAAACCACGGAGATTTGCAGGCACGCTCATGGCTGTTCTGCACGGTTGGGCATGGCAACGACCATGAAACTTGGAAAGGTATTTTTGATGCCTTGAAAGCCACTGGCTACGATGGCGTGATTAGCATTGAGCATAGCGACGCACTTTTTCAGCCCCTAGAAGGATTAGAAAAGGCGATTGAGTTTCTGAAAGGGATATTGAATGTATAACATAGGTATTATCGGCTTTGGTGGCATGGGGCATCAACATTTCTTGGCGGTGTCATCCCACCCAAAAGCGAGAGTTAAAGGTGTATTCGATATAAACCCCAAAAGAATTGAATTTGCTGAAAGTTTAGGTCTGGTAACATACCCCGATGCCCAAGCGTTTTTTGACGACCCAGAAATTGACATTGTTATTGTCGCCTCCACAAACGATGTACACGGAGAACATTCAATAAACGCCATTATGGCTGGCAAGCACGTCATTTGCGAAAAGCCCGCAACTATCACATCCGCTGAATTGAAAGAAGTAATGTATGTCGCTGAAAAGCACAACAAAATCTTTACCATAAACCAAAACCGCAGAAGGGACAGAGATTTTTTGCTAATGAAAGAGAGCGTGGAAAAAGGTATACTCGGGGATATTTACGACATACAATCCCGCACCCATGGCTCTCGTGGCATCCCCAAGGGCTGGCGCACCACCAAATCCCTAGGCGGTGGCATGATGTTGGATTGGGGCGTGCATCTTATCGACCAAATCCTGCACATGACAAGCGAAAAAGTCACAAATGTATTTTGCAAAATGTACAACATCCATTATGACACGGTGGACGACAATTTCAAGCTAATCCTAACCTTTGAAAGCGGACTGACCGCCCAAATAGAAGTTGGCACAAACAACCTCATCCCCCAGCCACGATGGTATGTGCTAGGCAAAGAAGGCACGCTACAAATCGACGACTGGGATTGCACAGGCAAAATTATCCGTTGCACACACAAAGAAGATACTTGGGACGAGGAAATTGCCCCCACAAAGGCAGGTCCAAGCAAAACCATGTCGCCCCGAAGTGCAAATTCCACCCAAACCATCGAAATTTCTAGCACCATGGACTGGGTTCAAAACAAAGGTCTGGAAGCCGTCTACAACCAATTCTTTGATGCGATTGAAGGTTCGGCGGAACTCAAAATAACCCCAGAGCAAGCCCTGCGGGTTATGAAAGTGATAGAAGCAGCTTTCCTATCCAACGAAACA
>WQZZ01000080.1 GCA_009780485.1 Defluviitaleaceae bacterium
ATCAAAAGGGGAGACAATAAGGAGGAATGTCCAAATGGCAAAAGAAACTTATGACCTTGGAATAAGAAAGATTGATAATTTAGGTAGAATTGTTCTCCCTAAAGAAATCAGAGAAGCTCTAGGTTTACTAGAAAACTCAAACCTAAAAATAACACTTAAAGACGAAGTAATCATCCTCGAAAAAACAGAACCCCCTTGTGAAAAATGCGGGCGTTAATGTAAATTACGCTCGTCATAATGACGGGCAAAAAAGGCGACCATTGGTCGCCTTTTTTGTATCGAAAAATACGTAAAATCCAGCTAGGACGGGCAATGCCTGCCCCTACCCTCGGTGGTTGATGATGCCATCCAATACCAAAAACCACCACAACTACTTCATTTCACGCCTTCTCACAACCTCATACATCAAAACCCCCGCCGCAACAGAAGCGTTAAGCGACCCAATAGCACCAACCATGGGCAAACTAACCAAAAAATCACATTTATCCTTAATAAGGCGGGACACACCCTCGGCTTCGTTGCCGATAACAATGGCAATCGGACCCGTCATGTTAGCAGAATACACATTCTGCCCATCCATATCCGCCCCTGCAATCCAAATCCCTGCTTTTTTCATTGCATCAACAGCCTGTGCGATATTAGAAACACGAATAATCGGCATATGCCCTGCCGCACCCGCACTGGCACGGACAACCGCAGCCGTAATGCCCACAGCCCGCCGTTTCGGGATGATGATGCCATGCACACCACTAGCCAAAGCCGTGCGGATTATTGCTCCAAAGTTGTGCGGGTCGAAAATCTTGTCCAAAACCAGCAAAAACGGCGTTTCGCCTGCCCTTGTGCAATCTACCAAAACTTGGGTAAGGTTGGCGTATTCAAAAGGTGGGCAAAGGGCTATAACGCCCTGATGCCTGCCTGTTTCGCTCATGGCATCCAGCTTGTCTTTGGAGATTTGGGCAATTACAATCCCGTGTTCTTTGGCTTTTGCAAGTATAACCCGCAAACTGCCGTCCACCTCACCCTGCTTGATGAAAATGCGGTGTATGGTTTTTTCGGCATTTAACAGCTCCATCACGGCATGACGACCCTCGTAAAGATTGTCGGCTTCAGCTTCTCTCATATATTCGCTGTTTACCTGCGGTTGTGCCTGTTGCTCCGGTCGCTGTCTTTTATAGTTTTTCTTATTTTTCATCTCTAATCCTCATTCCAAGTGATTTTACTCATAATAACGTGGTAGGGGCGGGCATTGCCCGTCCTAGTTGGAAAGACGAAGGTATCGTATTCAGACATAGGACGGGCAATAACGGTTTTGACGGGACCCGCCCCTACCTAATCGTTCCAGCATATGTCGAAAAGTTCTATTATGCGGGCGTTGTCGCCCTGTAGATATAGGTATCCGAAAAGTGCTTCTAAGCCCGTGGCGTTGCGGTATTCCGCTGCCGTGGCATTTTTCGCCTTGTGGCTTGGGTTGGCGTTTCGCCCACGCTTCAAAATGGCGATTTCCTCATCGGTCAGCAGGGGCAAAAGCCTGTAATAATCCACGCTTTGGCGGGTGGCACACACACGCTGGCTACTCAGCTTGTTTAGGGTGTTTGGTGGGCGGTTAGCATCCGTCACCAGCCGTTGGCGCACCAGCAGGCTATACACCGCATCCCCCACAAACGCTAGGTTTAACGGCGAAAACTGCCCCGCATCCGCCCCTGCTAAACTTTGGTTAAATGCCATTTTGTCCCCTCTCGTGTGTCTTTTATTTCCACGCCCATATCAGCTAATCTATTACGTATCTCGTCAGCCAAAGCCCAGTCTTTCACCTTTTTAGCCTCATCACGCTGGACTATTAGACTCTCAATCTCACTAACATCAATTTCACTAATATTCATATCGTCCAATTGAAGCCCAAGCAAATCGCACATAAAATCCAAATCCACCAAAAAGGCTGATTGTACGGCATTCTCCCGCAAGGCTATGTTTGCGTCCTTCACCAAGTCAAAAATTGCGGTTATTGCGTTGGCTGTGTTCAAATCATCCGCCAAAGCTGATAAAAACGCCTGTCTGTGCTGGGTTTCGCCTTCGCCTGTCCAGCCAGCATCTAGCAAATTGCGGCGGCACTCCTTAATACGTGCCAGTCCTGCATTTGTTGCGTCCAACAGCTCTTCGCTGAAATTAAGCGGGCTACGATAATGCACCGACAGCAGGAAGAAACGCAACAGCGGATAGCCGTATTTCTGGGCAAAGTCCCGCACAAGAAACAAATCGCCCTCAGATTTTGACATTTTCTGACTGTTTATCAACAACATTTCGTTGTGCATCCAATAATTTACAAAATTTCCACCCTCTGCCTCGCTTTGGGCAATTTCGTTTTCGTGGTGAGGGAACATCAAATCCACGCCACCACCGTGAATGTCCACGGTTTCGCCTATGTATTTGCGTGCCATCACGCTACATTCGATATGCCAGCCAGGGCGACCATGCCCCCAAGGACTGTCCCAGCTTGGTTCGTCAGCTTTAGCCACCTTCCACAGCACAAAGTCCGATGGGTGGCGTTTGTCGGGGTTTATGTCCACCCTTGCACCCGCTTCCAAGTCCTCGATGTTCTTCTTGGATAATTTGCCGTATTTATCAGCTTTCGTGGCATTAAAGTAGACCGTGCCAGCAACCTCATAAGCAAAATTTTTGTCAATCAAATCCCGCAAAAGGCTGATAATCCCGTCAATTTCCTCGGTTACACGGGGGTAATGGGTGGCACGTTGTACATTTAGTCCGTCCGTGTCTGCTAGAAATTCATAAACATAGAGGTCTGCAATATCAAGATAATCAAGACCTTCTTCATTAGCTTTGTTAATGATTTTATCGTCAATGTCGGTAAAATTCTGCACAAAATTTACATCAAGCCCCGAAAATGCCAGATAACGGCGAAGTGTGTCAAAAACCACATAAGGACGGGCGTTGCCCACATGGATAAAATTGTAAGTGGTGGGACCACAGACGTAAATGCCCACCTTGCCCGCATTTACAGGCACAAAGTCCTCTTTTTGGCGGGTTAGCGTATTAAAAATTTTCATATTATGTCACCTTCTCGATTAAAACGACAGCGTGTGCTGCCATGCCTTCGCCATTGCCTACAAAGCCCATGTTTTCAGTGGTTGTAGCCTTTACACTAATAAGGTTCGCATCCACACCAATGGCAGACGCAATAACCCCCTGCATTTGCGGGATAAACCCCGCCAACTTAGGCTTTTGAGCCGACACAGTAGCGTCAGCATTAACAAGGCGATAGCCGTTCTCGTTTAACAATTTATACACTTTTTGAAGCAACAAGATGCTGGAAACATCCTTAAATTCTGCATCATTGTCTGGAAACAGGCGACCAATGTCACCAAGGCACGCCGCCCCAAGCATTGCATCAATAATGGCGTGGGTCAGCACATCCGCATCCGAATGTCCTAAAAGCCCCTTTTCAAAAGGAATTTCAACGCCCCCCAAAATCAATTTGCGACCCTCTACAAGCCTGTGGGCATCATATCCAATTCCAACACGCATAAAATCACCTCAAGCCCATATTATAGCACAACCAAACCCCCTTGACAATCAGAATTTTTCATTGTAATATAAAAGAAAAGGATTTTTACGTATGAGAAAAACTGATAAATTATATTATAGCGACTATAAAGGCGATTTTACTGCCGAAATACTGGAAATCACCCAGAAAGATGGGATTTATTTGGTTGTGCTTGACAAAACCTGTTTTTATCCAGGGGGTGGCGGACAACCCGCTGATACAGGCACTTTGGGTGATTTTTCTGTGGTTGATATGAGCCAGCACGATGGTGTAATTTACCATCACATCACCCAAGCAGATGAGTGGATAAGTGTGGGTGACTCAATTGAGGGCTTTGTAGACCTTGACCGCCGTCGTGGCTTCATGCAAAACCACACAGGCGAGCATATCCTGTCGGGTTACGCTAAAAGTCGATTTGATGCTACAAATGTGGGTTTTCATATGTCGGAACGTGGCTTCACCATGGATTTGGACAAACCGCTGACCCTTGCCCAAGTGCAGGAACTGGAAAACCTTGCTAACGACGCAGTCGCTGACGAAAACCCTGTAATGACAGCATTTTACACAGGCGAAGACACAAGGGATATGACCTTCCGTGCCAAAAAACAATTTGCTGATGACGAGCAGGTTCGCATTGTCACGGTGGATGTTTACGACACCTGTGCCTGTGCGGGCTTACACGTGTCAAACACCGCAGAAGTCGACTTTGTTAAGATTGTGGGCTATCAAAAATACAAGGGAGGGGTTCGTCTGACTGTCTATTGTGGTCAAGATGCCTTTTGGGATTATTCCCGAAAACACGCCATTTGCAAACAAGTGGGGGAGCAACTTTCCGCTGATACCGACAGCATTATAACTTCATTAGATAAGCTGATAATTGGCAAAGCTGAATTAAAAAAGCAGTTGGACAAACTGCGTAATGAAAACTTGGAAATGAAAGCTCAAACCGTCGAGAATGGCGTAAAATTAGCATATTTCGTGGAGGGAGGTTTGGAGGCGGACGATATGCGACGCTTCGCTAATTTAATTGCGGAGCGGGCGGGGGTCGCCGTGGTGATTTGTGGTGGAAAATACGCCATTGCTTCCCACTCCCAACCTGATTTGGAAGCGTTTGTGGCAGATTTTAACAGACAGCTAGACGGGCGGGGTGGTGTCGGTAAACAGTTCGCCCAAGGTGCTATAAAGGCTGACATTTCACAAATTGTCGCATTTTTGGAGAGTGTCCATGGCTAAAATCGAGTTTAAGGGCGTACAAAAACAGGCAATCGAAACAAGGGATACTAATATTTTGGTATCAGCGGGGGCGGGTTCGGGCAAAACCACTGTGCTGGTAGAGCGAATAATGCGGATGGTATTAAGTGGGAATATCCATATAAACAGGCTTTTGGTGGTGACGCACACCAAAGCCGCCGCAACCCAAATGAAGGACAAAATCGCAGATGCTCTAAACAAAGCCGCCAAAGCTGACCCCAACAACGAAAACCTTAGGAAGCAACTGGCACTTATAAACAAAGCTAATATCACAACTGTCAGTTCCTTTTGTTTGGCTGTGGCACGGCGTTTTTTTCATAAAATCGACATGGACCCAAGCTTTCGTGCGGCTGATGAAGCTGAGATTTCCCTGCTAAAAACTCAAGTTGTTGATGACTTGTTGGAGGATTATTTCCTAGGAAATTATGTCGAAAGCCCTAACCCTGATTTTATACACTTAGCTGATTTTTTTGACCAAAAACCTGGGCATGAATACCTTCGTAAAGCCGTGCTTGACCTGCATAAATACAGCCTTTCTGCCCCTAATCCTAAGGAATGGCTGAAGGGTTGTGTTGCACAATACCAGTTGGCTGATGGGTTGGAAAATACCGCTTGGCACGACTATTTCACTAGGTACGCTGAGGAAACACTAAGTAACGCCCGTGAAAACTGTCACAATGCCATTAGTTTGGCGATGGAAGCGGGTTCTGCTCAAAAATATTTGGACGTGTTGGGTAGTGATTTAGAAATGTTGTCCATCCCTGAAACCGCTTTTTCTGGGGATTTTGATAGGTTTTATAGCTGGAAACATAGCGACACCAGCGAAGAAGCCAAAGAAATGCGAGAGCGTGCCAAAAATATTCGTGATACTTATAAAAAATCCGTAGCTGATTTGCAGGAAATGCTCACAGGTGGCAAGGGAAGGACTGTAGAGAAAATCACACAAACCCAAAGAAGCGTTCAGCTCCTTGTTGACCTTACCACAGAATTCGCACGCCGTTTTGCAGAGGAGAAAAAAACACGCAACATAGCGGATTTCAGTGACTTTGAACATTTTGCCCTGCAAATTTTGGTGGACAACCTTGGCAACCCAACCCCAGAAGCCATGGAAATTGGGGCTTCTTTTGACGAGGTCTTTGTTGACGAATACCAAGACAGCAATTTGATGCAGGAAGCCCTGTTGTCTGCGGTTGCTGGGGCTGGCGGAATTAAGCGGTTTATGGTGGGTGATGTGAAGCAGTGCATATACCAGTTTCGTCTTGCACGCCCCCAAATTTTCAGCGACAAAAATGCTGAATATGGCAATAATTCCTCCGACGGTGTGGCGTTGCCACTGACAGAAAACTTCCGTAGCCGTCGTGGGGTTATTGATAGTGTCAACTATATATTTGATAAACTTATGTCGCCCAATGTGGGTGGTGTGGCTTATGATATGTACAGTCGTCTGCAATTTGCAGCCAATTTTGAGGACAATAAAACTACGGATTTGCGGTCAATACTCCACATTGTAGGGGCGGAAACCGATGAAGGGGCGGACGAAGCATCACAGATGGTAGCAGACCTTAACCAAGCGGAAATGGAAGCCACCACCACCGCACAGCATATTACCCAGCTTTTTGATAACAATTTCCAAGTTTACGAGGACAAGAAGTGGAGGAATATCAAATACTCTGATATTGTCATACTTTTGCGGGGCAAGGCAGAGGCACAGGTGTTCATCGACCAGCTTAAAAACCGTAATATTCCAGCCTTTAGCGGGGAAGAAGACAATGAATATTTCCTTGCCACAGAAGTAATGACAATCCTGTCCATTTTGCAAATTATCGACAACCCACGACAGGACATTGCCCTGATAACCGCCCTGTTTTCCGACATTTTCAGGTTCAATGCTGATGATTTAATTCAGATGTCCAAAAACCGTGGCAAAGACGATTTTTACACAGCAATTACAAGATTTGCCAATGAAAGCGACTGTCCGCTGTCGGAAAGAGTGCGTGAATTCTTATCAACCCTTCACGAATGGCGTAAAATGGCTGGTTTTATGCCCATCAGCCAGCTAATTTTCGCCCTCTACCAAATGACAGATTATTACAATTTTGTAGGACTGCTTGCAGGCGGAAAACTTCGCCGTGCCAACCTTACCCTGCTTTTTGAAAAGGCGGCAAGGTTTGAAGAAGGCAGTTTCGGCGGGCTTTTCAACTTCATCCGCTATATCGAAAAGTTGCAAAAAACTAACTTTGGACTTAAAAAAGCCCGCACAGAAGACGAAAACGCCGACGTGGTGAGTATTATGACAATCCACAAAAGTAAGGGGCTGGAATTTCCTGTGGTTTTTCTGTGCCAACTGGGAAAACAATTCTACACAAAGGATACCAGCGAAAAAATGGTGTTGGATTACGACCTTGGCATCGGACTAAAATTGCTAGATGAAAACACACGTACCATCAGCGAAACCTTCCCTCGTGCCGTTATTTCTCAGAAGATGCGGGCTGAAAAAATCTCGGAGGAAATGCGGATTTTGTATGTGGCAATGACACGTGCAAAAGAAAAGCTAATATTGATTGGTGGGTCAAAAAAACCCGATAAGTACCACGCTTTACAGGGCGGTCCCTCTGTTGGTGATGTATCAGGTGGCAAAAGTTTTATGGATTGGATATTAATGGCTTTAGGTGGAAACCCCGACAAGTCAATCTGGGATATTATGCAAACTGACGCTGGGCATATTAGGCAAGAAGAAGCCAGCAAACAAAGACGACTGGCAAATGTATTCGATAATCTAATAGCTGGGGAAGTGGATGGACAAGACCACCTTGCCTACGAATATGCTCACAGCGATGCCCAATTTGTCCCTGCCAAAATGTCCGTCTCCGAGGTTAAAAGATTATATTTCAATGAATTTATAAGGGAAAGCGACGACATTTTGCCGAGGGAAAGGCGGGAATTTCCGCCCCCTACTTTTATGGTGAAAGATGACAAAATTGACTCTGCTGGGCGAGGCATCATCATGCACACCCTGCTGGAACATATGGACATAAACGCTATAACGGCGGGGGATGTGGCATCTCTAGTAGCTCGCCTTGTAGCACAATCTCTACTAACAGCAGAAGAAACCGAGGTGGTACAAATCCCTCCAATCACGGCATTTCTAAACAGCCCGCTGGCAAAACGTATGCGAAAAGCTGATAAAATCCAACGTGAAATCCCTTTCGCTGTTAATATGCCAGCGGGGTTGATAAATTCATCATTCCGCCATGTGGATGGTGATATGCTAATCCACGGGGTGATTGACTGCTGCTTCGAGGAGAACGGCAAAATGGTAATAGTAGACTACAAAACAGAGCGGGTAAAGGGAGATGTGGGGGGCATAGTCGAAAAATACCGCCCGCAAATGGAGTTGTACCACCAAGCCGTGGAAAAAATCTTCTCCCAAAAAGTCGGGGAAAAGATAATGTATTTCTTTGACACTGGGCAGGCGATTGTGATATAACGACGTAAGTAAAACATCAACTCAACCTTCGCAAAAAACTCGGTGAAGCATCGAGATTTTTTGCTCGATTTCCTTGTGTTTTACTAAGTCGTTATGGTATAATGTCGAAAGGGCAATCTAAAGAAGCAAGGCGGTTGACGCACTCACCTTTCAGGAAGGAGGTGATGCGTTATGAACAATTATGAGATTTACAGCTTTTTCGCCACTACGGCATGGCTGATTAAATACATAATTTGGACGTATTTCTTTCCAAAGAAATAACCGCCCTCGCCAAAGGTAGCGGTTATCATTAATTAGCTATTTGGGTGTCAACCGCTTTGCGATTGCCTTTTTGTTTATCCTAAAATAATTATAACACAACCCCACAACTTTTGCAATACCTTATTAGAGAAAAGATAATGTATTTCTTTGACACGGGGCAGATTGTTGTGATATAACATCTTCAAACACCCCAAAACCCCAGCAATTCCAATACCCTTGTCACTAATCCGTCACCAGTTCAATTGCGGCTTTTAACTCGTCAATGGTTTTGTGAGTGTAAACCCTTTCGCC
>WQZZ01000081.1 GCA_009780485.1 Defluviitaleaceae bacterium
CAGTTTAATAGCATCTTGTCAAACAATATAAAAAGTGCTTGACAGGAAGGAATTAAATTGATAAAATATCTATAAACCTAGTGAAATAATCGGGAATGAGGTGAGTCATGCGTGAAAATCTCGACAAAAGGGCGATATGGACTAAAAGCTGTTGTTGATATTGCCTACTACACACAAGATGCTAAATGTGTTAGCTTAAAATCCGTGTCAGAACGGCAGGGAATTAGTGAAAATTATTTGGAGCAGATTATTGCTCCGCTTAAAAAGGCGAGGATTGTACATTCTGTACGTGGGGCAGGCGGGGGGTATTTTTTGGCAAAACCACCTAGCGAGCTGACGGCGGGGGATGTTTTACGGATTTTGGAAGGACCATTATCCCCAGTGGATTGCTTGTTGGAAAACGGCACAACCTGTGGCGACGATGAGCTTTGTGACACTTGTAGCACCAAATCTGTATGGGTTAGTCTTTTTTCTAGCATTAATGAATTGGTGGACAGCTTTACCATAGCCGACCTTATGAAAGATTATGAAAATATGGGAGCTGTGCTGGGATAACCAGCTAAACCCTAAAATAAACTTGAGAGGATGTTTAACAATGATTTATCTTGACAATGCGGCAACCACCCGTGTCAGACCAGAAGTTTTGGAGATTATGACAGAATATTTGTCGGACAACTTTGCCAACCCATCCAGCATTTATGCCCCTGCCCGTGGGGCAAAAGGTGCAATTGACACAGCGAGAGAGCAGGTGCAAAAGGCGATTGGGGCAGACCGCCCCGCCGAAATTTTCTTTACAGGAAGTGGTTCGGAAAGTATTAACTGGGCGTTAAAATCTGTTGCTACACAAAATGCCCACCGTGGTAAACATATTATCACCACGGCAGTGGAGCATCCCGCTGTTTTGGTGACATTGCAACATTTGGAAAAAGAAGGCTTTGAAGTGACAATTCTTCCTGTGGACGAATTTGCCCAAATTTCTGTAGACCAAGTTAAAAACGCCATCCGCCCAGATACAATTATCGTTGCTGTGATGTTTGCCAACAACGAGGTTGGCACAATGATGCCTATTTCCGAAATTGGTACGCATTTGAAGCAAATTAATGACGAGCGTGGCAAGGACAATAAGATTTATTTCTTCTGCGATGCAATCCAAGCCGTTGGGCGTGTGCCTGTGGATGTTAATGCCTTAAATATCGACCTTATGCCAATTTCTGCCCACAAAATGTATGGACCAAAGGGTGTTGGTGCTTTGTATGTGCGTCGTGGCATTAAAATGCAGCCCCTTATCCATGGTGGCGGGCAAGAGCGTGGCAGACGTGGCGGAACGGAGAATGTGGCTGGAATTGCAGCAATGGGTCTTGCTGTGGAGCTTGCCGTTGCCGAAATGGATGATACCACAAAAAAACACAGAGAGCTACAAAAATACCTAATCGAAAACACTTTGAAGGCAATTCCGCACTCCCGCCTAAATGGGCATCCAGAACATCGCTTGCCTAACAGCGTAAACATCACCTTTGAATTTATTGAAGGTGAAGGTATGCTTTTACTTCTGGACAGCAAGGGCATTTGTGCCTCATCTGGCTCTGCTTGCACATCTGGCTCCCTTGACCCGTCCCATGTACTTATGGCAATGGGTATGCCCCATGAGCTTGCACATGGCTCGCTACGCCTTACCTTTGGGCGTGACACCGAAAAAGCCGACCTTGATAAGTTCTTAGAAGTGTTCCCGACCATTGTAGAAAGGTTGCGTCAAATTTCGCCACTATGGGAAGAATTCCAAAGGGTGGGCAATATTGATGCACTGCTAGGCAAATAATCCGCAACACACGAAAGGACAATTAAATTATGAACCAACAAGCACAAAAATACTGGGATGACTTTTGGCAAGACAAAGAAAAACCGCAGAACAAAGTGATTGCAGAAAATTTTGGGATAGCAAATACCCCCATGGCGGACTATCTTGCGGGCTTGGTGACATCGGGTATAAAAACCAGCACCTGTGCTTCTTACGAGGTTTACCAGCATAATGGCTGGGATTTACCAGAGGTTGGGATGTACTCGGTGATTTTGGACAGCAAAGACCAGCCCTTGTGCATCATCCAAACGACCAGCGTAGAAATTATCCCCATGAATGAGGTTGGCGAGGAATTTGCTGCCGCAGAAGGTGAGGGCGATTTAAGCCACAAATTTTGGTGGGATACCCATGAAAAATACTTTACACAAGAACTTAAAAGCTATGGGATGGAGTTCAGAGAAGATATGCCATTGGTTTGCGAGTGGTTCAAACTAATTGATGTGAGATAGTGAGGTTTTAATGTTCAAAGAGTATGGCAAAATAAGCACAATTTTATATGAACACACTAAGCCAGTGGGTTGTTCTATAGGCGGGGATATAGAATTTTATGCCGAAAGCCTAAAGGGTGTTTCGGGTGCGGTGCTAGAAGCTGGTGTCGGTACGGGCAGAGTGCTTATTCCTTTAATACAACAGGGTTTTGTGGTGGATGGGGTAGACCTGTCTGCCGAGATGCTGGAACAGTGCAAAGCCAATTTGCAATCACATAATGTAACAGCCAATATCTATCAGCAGAATTTAACAGATATGTCTTTGCCCATGAAATACGGAGCAGTAATTATGCCGGCAGGCAGCTTTTGCTTGTTGCCAAGAGATTTGGTGGGCAAGGTGCTGGATAATTTTTTTGAACATCTGGAACATGGCGGAAAAGTCATCATAGACTTGTTGTTACCGACAGATTTTCGGGAAGGTTCTGTGGATGTCTATGATTATCCTATGTCAAATGGCACTGGCATCCTGTTCACATCCTACAGCAAAACAATGGATTGGACAACACAAAAAACCGCATATGTCCATAAGTACGAATTATTAAAAGATGGTGAAATACAAGAAACAGAAGTTTCCCATTTTGTTTTACAATGGTATGGAATACAAGAATTTGAAATGATGTTAGGATTGGCGGGTTTTACAGAAATAAACCACGTCATTGGATATGGAAAAGACCAGCCAAGCCCAATAACATTTACAGCCATAAAAAGATAAAGGAGCGAACCTTATGAATTATACCGAAAAAGTTATGGACCATTTTATGAACCCAAGAAATTTGGGCGAAATCGAAAACCCCAGCGGTGTTGGGGTTGTGGGAAACGCCAAATGTGGCGACATTATGAAAATTTATCTGGATATTGACGATAACCAAGTTATCCGTGACGTTAAATTTCGTACATTTGGTTGCGGTGCTGCCGTTGCCACCTCGTCTATTTCAACTGAAATGATTATTGGCAAAACTGTGCAAGAAGCCATGGAAGTAACTAATACCCATGTGACAGAAGCCCTTGGTGGTCTGCCCCCTGTAAAGGTGCATTGTTCTTTGCTGGCAGAAGATGCAATCCGTGCCGCCCTTTGGGATTATGCCGAGAAGAAAGGCATTGTTATCGAAGGATTGGAAAAACCCTGCGACGACCACGACCATCATCACGACCACGACCACGACGACGATGACCACTAAAAATGAGACAAATCTGGTAGGGGCGGGCATTGCCCGTCCCATGCCTGCTGGCACTAATGTTCGGGTTCGTACGGTATCGTATATATAAATGGGACGGGCAATGCCCGCCCCTACCAATAAAAACACCCTTCTGACAAAGGGTGTTGGATTTATTTTATCTTAGACTTTTCCTAGTTAAGTAACTCTAAGGTTCTTCTTTCGATTTCCTCGGCAAAATCGTATAACTCTTTTAAGTCATCAACATTTTCACCGTTTGATTCTTTTTCGTTGTCAATAAGGTTTGTAATTAAATCGAATATACTAGCCCAAGTACCTATTTGAAGTATGTTGTTATGACCGATTTTACTTTTTGTGTTCTGGTTTTCCATAAAGTTTCACCTCCTAGGTTGGAATTTGGTGTTGCAAACCAGACCTAGATGAGGTATAATCATCCTAGGTCTCATGTTGTGTGACTGGACACCACGTAGGGAGGGAGTAGGGTTTCAAGCTGTTACCCGCCCTACGTGGCTTTTTTTGTACGGCTCATAAAGGAGAAACCAGTCACTGACACAATTATACAATATTCAATAAACTCTGTCAAGAAGTTTTTGGCACAATAAACAAAAAACCAAGACCGAGATAGTCTTGGTTTTTTGTTTTGTATGAGACTAAAATTCATAGATTTCCGCTTGTAATAGGGCGGTTGCTAACATCTGTTCTAAATCATCCATTTTCCTCTCGATATTTTGGATTATAGACAACTTTGGCTTGGTTTCAGGGTTTTTGGGCAAGAAAAGGGTGCAACAGTCGTCAAATGGGCGGATGGATATGTCAAAAGTGCCGATTTTTTGGGCAAGACTTACAATGTCCTTTTTATCGTAGGTGGCTAGAGGGCGTATTATCGGCATATTTGTCGCCCCCGTCATGGCGTGAAGACTGTGGAGGGTTTGGCTGGCAACCTGTCCAACCGCATCCCCTGTGATAAGAGCCAATGCCTTTTCATTTTGAGCTGTCATGTCAGCCATTTTTAGCATTGTACGTTTTAGTAGTAAGGTGATTTTGGCGGAAGGGGTTTTGTCGGTCAAATATAGCTGGATTTCTGTGAAATTAACCACCAGCAATTTGATTTTGCCTGTGTGGTGGGCAAGTTGCTTGGCTATGTCCAAAACCTTATCTTTTGCCCTTTCGCTGGTGTATGGCGGGGAATGGAAGTAAATGGCTGTGATACCGATACCACGTTTTGCTGCCAAATATCCAGCGACAGGGCTGTCAATCCCTCCAGATAAGAGCAAAACTCCTTTGCCAGCCGAGCCTGGGGGTAAGCCACCTGGTCCTTGCACCTCGGTTGTTTGGGAGTAGATGTAAATACTATTGCGAATTTCAACAATCAAGTTAAAATCAGGGTTTTCTAGTTTTACTTTTAAGGTGGGTATATGGGTTAGAAGATGCGCCCCTAGGTCTGCTGAAATTTCGTTGGAAGGCTTAGGGAAATTTTTATCTGCCCGCTTAGTTGTTACTTTGAATGTAGTGCTGTCTGACAAGTGGTTTTGAGTATATTCCAAGGCACATGCGTGAATTGCGTCTAAGCTACGTTCGGACAGACGAATACCACGACATACAGAGGTTATACCGAAAATGCAAGTTATATGTGGTAAAAGGGCGGATAAACCCTGCCCTTCCACGACAAAACGCCCCTGCTCACGGTACATAGAGAAACCCTCGGCTCCTGCCCTGTTTAGGTTTTTGCGTATGGCATCTAAAAGCATATTTTCATAAATTCGGCGATTGCCCCCTCGCAGGGCAATTTCGCCATATTTTATCAACAAGATTTCTTGTGTTTTTTCCAAAATTATCCTCCGTTCATGGGTGTTACAGTTTGCGTAATTTGCGTAACATTGTGATGGTCTGAGCGAATATTTGTGCGGTTTGTGTCATTTCTTCCAAAGTGTTAGAGTGTGCAAAACTTATACGGACAGCGGTTTCTGCACGTTTTGCACCTAATCCATATGCTGATACGACGGCAGATGTTGCGTCTTTTTGCTTTTTGTTTGCGGAGCAGGCTGCCCCCGCAGAAATGTAAACGCCTTGTTCACTTAATGCGTTAAGCAATACTTCTGGGCGTACACCTTCCACACTAATGTTGAGTATGTAGGGACTGGTATTTTCACCGTTTACATCCACGCCCTCTAAATCTAGGTTGTTTAGGAAGGTTTCTTTTAATGGGACGGTAATTGGTTGGAAACTTTGGGTAGCTGATGCAAAGGACATTATGCCTGTGACGTTTTCTGTACCACTTCGTAGGTTGCTTTCTTGTCCACCGCCTTTAATAATGGGTGGCAGGTTTACGCCCTTACGAAGATACAAAGCACCCACACCTTTTAACCCGCCGATTTTGTGGGCAGACATCGTAAGCAGGTCGATTTGCATTTGGCTGATATTTATGGGAATTTTACAGAAAGATTGGGCGGCGTCCACATGGAACAGGGTTTGGGGGCTGATTTGTTTGATAACCTTCCCCAAAGCCTCAATGTCTTGAATTACCCCAGTTTCGTTGTTGACATGATGTATCGACACAAGACAAGTTGGTTCTTTCAATGCTTCTCGCAGGGATTTATGACACACATCGCCCCCTCTGTTTATGGGTAAATAAAAAAATTCAAAGTCCTTTAGTACCGCCAGTGGTTCTAGCACAGATGGATGCTCGGCTTTTGTTGTGATAATCCGACGACCTTTATGTTTTTTGGCAACCCCACACATCAAATTATTGGCTTCTGTTCCACCTGATGTGAAAATTATCTCACTGGCATTTGCCCCGATTGTTTTTGTTAAAACATCCCTAGCGTGGGCAATTTCCCGCTCTGCTTCAATGCCCAACTTGTGCAGAGATGAAGGATTACCAAAAACTTCAAAAGACCGTAAAACAGCAGTTTTTACGGCTTCTGTAGGGGGTGTTGTAGCAGCATGGTCTAAGTAAATCATTTCTGACCTCTGCGTTCGATATAACCAGTTAAAAGGCGGTTGATATCAGGTTTTTGTATGGGTTTAGCTAAAAAGTTATCTGCCTTGCCAGAACTGATATAGTCGTCCAGCTCTGCCCTGTCTTGGGGCATAGGGCAAAGAACAATATAGGTATCTGGACAAGATTTTCTAATTTGTACCAAAGCATCTACAGAACTCATATCCCCAGGAATATTCAATTTTACCATTATAATGTCAGGCATATCGTCTTCTAGCATGAAAATCGCACCGCTTGCAGTGGAGCTTTCCCCCACAATATCAATTTGGTCGGAAGACTCTTTCAGCATTTTAGCAAGCATAACCTGCCCCATTTTGTTATCGTCTACAATAAAAACTTTGATTTTGTCGCTCATATTTTGCCCTCCTAAGGGAGATTTTTCCAAAAGTTTATGCCAGCCATTACGGCTGATGCGGCGGATTGTGACCGTAAAATCCTTCCACCTAAAGTTGTTGTGGGTATACCGTTTTGGCTAAACAAATTAATTTCTTCATCTGTAAAGCCCCCTTCTGGACCTATGAAAAAGCCCATAGTTGCGGGGTTTTTATCCTGTAAAAAATGTGATAGGTGACGGTCTTTCTCGCCTTCGTAACAGGCAAAGGTTACGTCTAGCTTACTCGCTTGCCCAATTGCGTCGCTCAGACTGCAAATGCTTGAAATTTTAGGTATATACGACCTGTGGCTTAGCTTTGAAGCACCTTCTGCCACCTTCTGCCAACGCAACCCCTTGTTTTGGCTACGAGCCACACAACGGGCGGTTTCCACAGGCACAATTTGGTGTATGCCAAGTTCCACGACAGATTCGATAATGTCGGTCATTTTATCACCTTTGGGCAAGGCTTGGAAAAGGGTGATTTTTATGGGCAATTCCGCCGTGTTGTCCGTCCTGTGGATAACTTCGGCACGGATTTCCTGCTTGTCCACAACAATTACTTTGCAAATCATGTCAATACCATCGCTGATGGTTGTTACTATCTCCTCGCCAACACGCAATCTTAAAACATTTCCATGGCTGGCATTTTCGTCTATTAAAAGCACGGTTTCCCCAACTAAGTGCGAGGGGCTAATAAAGAACCGATGCATAATAAGTCACCCAGCCATCTTGTGTCATTTGTTCGTCTATGGTAAAACCTGCTTCTTCAAGGGCTTTTTCCACATCCGCACCTCGCTCGTCGATAATTCCGCCCATTATGAAGCGTCCGCCAGGGGCAATCAACTCTTTAACAATTGGTGCAAGGGCAATAATTACATCAGCGATAATATTTGCCACGATGATGTCAAATTTGCCATTTGCTAAGATTGGGTCTGTTAGCAGGTTCCCGTGAACGGTCGTCAGTCTATCTGCCGAAATGCGGTTTAATTCTGCGTTGGTTGTTGCCATTTTGGTGGCGGCTGGGTCAATGTCCATTGCTGTGGCATGTTCTGCTCCCAACAGCAAGGCAATGACTGACAAAATTCCGCTTCCGCAACCAATGTCCAACACCCTTTCACCTCCCGCAACGTGCTTTTCTAGCATTTGAATACAAAGAGCGGTACTTTGGTGTTGACCTGTGCCAAAAACATGACCAGGGTCGATGGTGAAAACCACGTCGTTGTTTTGCGGTGCATACTCTTCCCAATGGGGGCGAATTATGATACGTTCGCCAATTCTAAAGGGTTTGTAATATTCCCGCCAAGCATCTGTCCAGTCGTCCTCCACGTCTACAATTTCGGCTTCCCCAAGATGTGCTACAGCTTCTGCCAGCCCATGGGTCAGAAATGCAGCATTTTCTTCGTCCAGATAAAAACGGATGTGGGCAGGACCTTGATACATTAAGCCCTCCTCAATATAATCCCACTCCCCCTCGTCTAGCAATTGGTTCTGCTCCACGGGGTTAAAAATCTCAAAAGCTTCTATATGGCGTGCTACAAGCACTGCTGCCAGCTCCTCGATTTGTTCTGGTGTTGTTGTTATTGTGGTTCTTGTCCATTTCATGCTGCCTTACCCCTCTTTTCTTTACCCATGAAACCCGTACAAACGTAACCAAGCACAAGGGATGCACCCACCAATAGCAAATCACGGGCAATCGCCCCTCCGCCACTGTTAAAGGTGTTTATTAGATTATCATGCAATCCGATGTCGTAAAGTACGTAAGTTGCACCAAGCACAAGTCCCATTACGGCAAAGTATACTGATGCTTCATGGCGATTGATTAATGCTCCGATGAGTTTTGCCGCCAAAATAAGCCCTGTCAATGCCCCTACAAAGAACACAATCAGGATTAGGAATGCACCAGAACCAAG
>WQZZ01000082.1 GCA_009780485.1 Defluviitaleaceae bacterium
GTATTAGAATAAAAATTGTCCAGTCAAAAAACATAAACATTGGTTTATCCTCCTCAAAGTTTTATTTTTTCTGCCCCCTAAAATAGTCGGCTGCGGACATTTTTCTGCCCCCTGGGGGTGTTAATTCTAAAAATTCCACTTGCCCATTGGCTACATGGGCGTTCCAAATTTTGATTTTTTTGCCGTCAATTTCAGTGTATGTCCCAGGAAAGGGATTGTATGCCCGAATGTGATTGACTACGTCTTGCGGGGTTTTGGACATGTCAAGACGCTCCATGTCTTTGGTTATCATGCCCGCATATGTTGCTTGTGTTTCATCCTGTTTTTGGGGGGTTGTTGTGCCGTTGGCAATTTCGTCTAAGGTGGTTAGCAGGGCTTCTGGTGCGATTTGGCATAGTTTGTCGTGCAGGCTTCCGCCAGTGTCCTCGGGTGTGATGGTGACGTTGCGTTTTAACAGTATGTTACCAGTGTCCATGCCAGCGTCCATTTGCATGATTGTAATGCCTGTGAGGGTTTCGCCGTCGAAAATGGCTTGTTGGATGGGTGACGCACCACGGTATTTAGGCAAAAGTGAAGCGTGGACGTTGACACAGCCGTATTTTGGGATGTTTAGCACTTTCTGGCTTAGGATTTGACCGAAGGCTGCAACTACGAAAATGTCTGCTTCTAAACTTGATAAGAAGTCAGGGAAGTCCCCACGGTTTGCCCGCTCTGGTTGGTGTACTGGTATATTTTGTTCTTCGGCGTACACTTTGACGGGAGAGGGTGTTAGTTTTTTGCCACGCCCAGCGGGTCTGTCGGGTTGGGTGACGACGGCGATGATTTGGTGTTGGCTTTCGTGTAGGGCTTGTAGGCAAACTTTGGCAAATTCTGGTGTTCCCATGAATAGGATTTTCATAAAACCTCCGTATTGGCATTTGTTTTTGGGGTTGGGGTGTGTCGTCTGTATGAGTGGGACGAGCAATGCTCGCCCCTACCACGGTCATGGGGTTGGTGTGGGAGGATTTTGTTTAATCCTCGTCGGGTCCGAAGAATTCTGTGGCTATGTCTGTGTATAAGATGCCGTCTAGGTGGTCGAGTTCGTGGCACATGACCACCGCTAAATCTCCGTCGCAACGTAGTTCTTGGGGTTTGCCGTTGCGGTCTAAGCCTTTGACGACTACCAAAGCTGGTCTTTCTACTGTGCCAGACAAATCTGGGATTGATAGGCAGGCTTCACGATGTACTTGCGACCCCTCGCTGTGGGTGACTTCTGGGTTAATCATCACGATGGGCTGGTTGCGTTCATCGCTAATATCCATTACCACAATACGCTTTAGCACACCCACTTGCACCGCCGCCATGCCGATGCCTTCGGCTTTGTACATACCTTCCAGCATATCCTCGATTAGTTCTTGCACACGCTCGTCCACAACCTCAACGGGACGGCTTTTTTTACGCAATATATCATCTGGTACTAAACGAATTTTTCTGATTGCCACTTACAATTTCCCCCTAATCTTATTGAATATAAGCGGGATTGGGTGTTAAATTGACCCGCACCCCGTCCATGTCATGGGTTTTCTCGAGATTTCCCAGGCAATAATGGACAAATTGTTTCAAAATTTCTTCATTTTCACATTTAACTAATAGCTTCCAGCGATAATTTTGTTTCATGCGTGAAATTACGCAAGGGGCAGGTCCTAGAATTTCGCACAAACCCTTGCGATTGCTGGCTTTCATAACCCTTGCTAGGGCGTGTAGTAGCTCCACCACCCGCTTTTCCTTTTCGCCGATAAACATAATTTGGAAAATGTGGGTAAAGGGTGGGTAGTTCATTTGTCTACGTATTGTAATTTCGTGGTGGTAAAATGCGGGGAAGTCATCCGCAACGGCGTATTTTATGCTATAATGCTGGGGATTATATGTCTGGATAATTACCTTGCCAGCTTCCCGCCCACGCCCTGCCCTGCCAGCCACTTGTGTCATTAGTTGGTATGCGGTTTCGGCGGCACGGAAGTCACCGTTGTTTAGTGCCATGTCGGCGGCGACAATGCCCACCAAAGCCACTTCTGGGAAATTTAGCCCTTTGGCAATCATTTGCGTACCGACCAAAATTTGGGCATCCCCCGCCGAAAATTTGTCAATTATGGCTTGGTGGCTGTTTTTGCGACTGGTGGTGTCGGCATCCATCCGCAAAACTTTGGCTTCTGGAAATTCGTCTGACAAATACTCCTCTATCTTTTGCGTGCCGACCCCAAAATATTTAATGTATATGGAACCGCACATAGGGCAATTTTTGGGGTTTTGTATGGTTACGGAGCAGTAATGGCAGGATAATTTCCCGCTGTACATATGATATGTAAAATTTACACTGCAATTTTGACAAGCCATTACGTGACCGCAACTTCGGCAAGACACAAAAGTGGAATGACCCCGCCGATTTATAAACAAGATGGCTTGTTTGCCATCTGCCAATGTTTGCTTTAGTGAGGCGTACAAAACCGCTGAAAATATGGACTTGTTGCCCGAAGCCAACTCTGTCCGCATATCGGCAACTTGAGTATAAATAGGCAATTTGTTTACACGGTTTTGTAGGGTGATAAGCTCAAATTCGCCAGCTTCTGCACGGTGGTAAGTGGAAATATTTGGTGTTGCTGAACCGCATACCAGCAATGCTCCTGTCAATTCTGCCAGCTTTTCCGCCACTTCCAAAGTGTCGTATTTCGGGGCTTGGTCGGATTTATAGGTGTTCTCATGTTCCTCGTCAATGATGATAACGCCAAGGTTATCAAATGGCGTAAACAGTGCAGACCGTGGACCGATGATAACAGAAATTTCCCTATCCCTTGCTTTTTTCCACTGGTCAAAACGCTCGCCTAGGGACAGTCGGCTATGGGTTGCCGTTACCTCGTCCCCAAAACGTGCTGTAAAAGCAGCGATTGTCTGTGGTGTCAAGGAAATTTCTGGCACAAGCACAATGGCTTGTTTGCCCTCGTCCAAAGCCCGCTGAATGGTGCGGATATACAGTTCTGTTTTACCGCTACCTGTAACACCTTGGATAAGTACGGGTTTTGTGGCATGGTTAAGCCGTTCCATGGCGGTGGTTTGTTCGTCTGTCAGTTGAAATTCTTTGTGTGTGTCAGGTGTTTGCACTACGTTACGCCGAATTTCTACCCTCTCAATCCGCACCAAACCCTTGGTTTCAAGGGTTTTGATAGGGGATGCAGAAACTTGTAAAAAATGCTGAATGTCCACCATAGGAGCGGATTGATTTTCCATCAAAAATGTCAGTACCCTTGCTTGTTGCCCGCCTTTTTCGGCAATCTTCTCACGCTGTTCGTCAAAATCTGGTGCGTCATCCACAAGAGTCGCTGTGTTAATCCGCAGGGTGTAGTCCTTTACCTCGTAAATATGACGCATTTCCAGCTTACTTTCGTCAGCAAGCCCCCGCACAACGGCTTGCCCACTTTGCCCAAAATTCTCTACAAGTTCCCGCTGACTGACTGACACGTGTTCTGCTATATATTCCCATATTTGTTTTTTCTTGCCACGAAGTCCAGTTGCTGATGAACCCGATACAATTTCAACAATATAGTCGTTTTTAAGCCCAATGCCTGTGGGCATTATCATTCGCAAACAAACCGCCAGCGGTGTTGAGTATTTATCCGCTAGCCATTCAGCCAACTTGATAAATGTAGGGCTAAAAATCGGAAAGTCGTCTAGCATTTCGGTGATGGGCTTTACTTTTGCGGGGTCAAAGTCGGGCTGGTGGGTCAAACCCACCACAAAACCCTCCACGCTTCGGCTTTTACCAAATGGCACAAGCACACGACAACCAACAGCAACTCTCTCGATAATTTCTGCGGGTATGGCATAGTCAAAAGCCTTGTCGCCCGCCTTGCCAGCGGCAACCACCACCTTGGCAAAGCCGAAATTATTCATCCGACTTAATTTCGTCATCCCCTAGGATATAATCGTCATCGTCATCTTCGTATAATTCGGCATCATTATCAGCTACAAACTCATCATCGCTGTCAAATTCCTTGGGTTCAAACCCTCCCATTTCACGTTCATCCATAACAAAACCATCATCAATAAGTGTTGGAAAACTTGGTATAATTACTGGGACAATGGTATCCCAAGCTTCCGCCCCCTCTTTAGGCACAATTTTAACATGACCCAAAGCCAATTCATTAACGGCAACGGTAATTGCCTTGTCGGTGCTAATGCCCCTAATTTCCGTTTCTGCCCCTGCAACAATTTGTCTAGCACGTTTTGCCGCCGCCGTTACGATTGAATAACGGCTGGTGATTTTGCTGTCCACATCAGCATCCTTGTTTAATGCTGTAATTAAGCTACTATAAGATGGTTTAAGCATTTTGCCTCCTAAAAATTTATCTATATTTTTTAATAATTTCGCCCACAATGCTCTCGTTTTGGTCAACGCCAGGGTCTTGATTTATCATTGCCACAATACATTCTTGGTTCTTGGTGTCAACACGCAGTTTACACTGCATCCCTACGCCCCAACCTTGGGAAACAAAGACGTTTTCGCCCAGAAACACAGCAAGTCCCATCCATTCTTCACAGCCATAGGGCTGATATAACAGCGGTTCTACATTCATGGCGATTTTTGCAAGCTCTGTTGGAGTGGACCATAACCCAGCACCCTCTGCATTGGGGTAAACCTTACGTATTTCTGGGACGACTTTGCCGTGTTTATCATGCCCGACGGCACATTCGTCTAGTGTCACACCCTCTGGGAGATTATCCCAAAAGAAAGTACGTTTCAAACCTAGAGGGTCAAAAACCAACCTCTGGGCGATTTGGGGGATGGTTTCGCCTGTGGCTTCCTCCACAACCCTAGCCACATGGTCGTACCCTAAATCGGAATATTCGCATACGGTTTCTGGCGGAAATTTTATGCCACCAGACTCGTCACAATAGCCACCTTGGTGGGCAAGTAGGTTGGCAAGGGTGACGCCGCCGCCTAAATCCTTGTACAAATCCACCTTGCCAGCTTGTGACAGACGCACAACACACATAGCCGTCACCATTTTACTGATGGAACAGGCATGAAACATGGAATTGTCTTCCACAGTTTTATCAGTGCCAGCTTCCAAAACCCCATATGTGTTACTGACAGTAAGACCGCTTTTGATATAAGCAAAACTTAACCCAGGGAGATTAAAGTGCTTCATGCGTTCAACGATATTCATATTTCATCCCCCTCCATATTATCACCATAAAAGGTCTCAATTTTACATTGGTTGCGATGTGGCTTCATTTTCTCTGCCTTAACAACCATATGTATGTCCTGCATCGCCTGCTCTATGTCATCATTTACAACCAAATAGTCATACTTTTCAAGCTCTACCATTTCTTCTCTGGCACGGCGGGTGCGACGTTCAATTTCATCTTCGCACTCCGTACCACGCTCAATCAACCTTTGGCGAAGGTCTGCAAAGGTTGGTGGCATAAGAAAAACCAATATGGCATCAGGATATTTTTTCTTTACTTGCAAAGCCCCAACGACTTCAATTTCAAGCACCACCGTCTGCCCTTCGTCAATTTTTGATTCTACATATGAAATTGGCGTGCCATAATAATTTCCGCTAAAGGTGGCGTGTTCCAAAAATCCATCATTATCACGGATTTCCATGAAATTTTCTTTGGTGCAAAAAATATAATCCACCCCATGCACCTCGCCTGGGCGTGGGTCACGGGTTGTCATGGACACGGAAAGAGCGAAGTTATCACATGGAATAAGTTTTTTCGTAACAGTACCTTTGCCGCTACCGCTGGGGCCTGAAATTATCAGTAGCTGACCTTTTTCCGTTCCCAAGGGCATTTCGCCCACCTCCTTAGTAAATTATGAATTACGAGTTACGAATTAAAGGCGTTGTGCTATGGTTTCTGGGAGTAAGGATGATAGGACTATGTAATTGCTATTGGTGAAAATAACCGTGCGGGTGCGTCGCCCTGCTGTGGCATCTACGATGATGCCTTTTTCTCGCCCTTCTTGTACCATTCGTTTTATGGGGGCAGCGTCTGGGCTGACCATGGACACGATTTTTTCGGACATTACCATGTTGCCAAAGCCGATGTTTATAGGCTTATTCAATGTTCTGCACCTGCTCCCTAATTTTTTCCACTTCGCTTTTTAGCTCAATTACAATTTTGGATAGGTCTGCAAAATTCGCCTTGCTACCCATGGTGTTGGCTTCCCTTGCCATTTCTTGGGTTACAAAGTCTAGTTTGCGACCGATTGCCCCATCCTCGTCCAAAACGTCAACAAACTGCACTAAATGGGACTTCATGCGGGTAATTTCTTCGTTGATGTCGGTTTTGTCAGCGAAATGTGCCACTTCGTTCAAAAAGCGGGTTTCGTCGACTGCTATAGTTGCCAAGGCTTCTTCCATGCGTTTTTTAAGGCGTTCTCTCTGATATTCCACCACTTTCGGGGCTTCTTTCTCCACAATGGCTAAAGTTTTACGCAAATTTTCGATGCGAGCCAAAAAGTCCGCTTTTAACGCCTGCCCTTCAGCTTTACGCATTGCAAGAAAATTTGACAAAGCCCCATCTGCGGCGATTTTAAGACCTTCCCAAAGCCCGTCCGATTGTTTGTCGGGGCTTTCACGGTCGATTTCTATCACGTCTGGAAAACGTGCAATTAAATTTAATAAAGTGCTATCTGGCACATCTTTTGCAAATTCGTCAGAAATTTGCTTCAAAATTTTGTGGTAAGTCCCTGCAATTTCTGGGTTGTAGCGAATTCTGCCAGCACCGTCAGAGCTTGACGAAAAATTGACATAAACATCCACCCGCCCACGAGAAATTTGACGCAAAAAGTTTTTGCGCAACCTATCCTCAAATTGATTAAAGGGTCTTGGCAACCTAAAACTCATCTCACAAAATTTGTTATTAACCGCCCGTATTTCCACAGAAATTTTGGCGGAAGCGTCTTCAAAAACGCCTTTTCCGTACCCTGTCATGCTTCTTATCATGGCATCCTCCGTACATTTACTATAATCTAGTATTATACCATATTGATAAACTGTTTGCAACCCCCTTGACACAACCTTTTTGATGTGATATGCTTTAGCCATGAATAAATCAGAGCGTGAGGTGGCATTTGCCACATTAAAAGAAATATTGGATGGCGACGCATATACCAATGTGGCTTTGCGTCGTGTTTTGGCGACCCAAGCACATCTAAATCCCACACAGCGGGCATTTGTGACGGAACTTGTGTCGGGGGTTATGCGTAATTTGTTGCTTTTGGACCATACGATTTCGGCGTTTTCTAAAACGCCCATAAACCGCATGAAACCAGTGATTTTGCACATTTTGCGTATGTCGGTGTACCAAATTAAGTTTATGAGCAAAGTGCCGACCCATTCCGCTTGTGATGAGGCTGTCAAGATGGCTAAAAAGGTGGGTTTGGGTGGTTTGTCGGGGTTTGTTAATGGGGTTTTGCGGAATGTTGCCAGAAGTGAGGGCTTGCCTCCCCTACCCTGTGAAAAGACTGATTTGACAGCACATTTGTCTGTCAAGCATTCCACGCAACCGTGGATTGTACAGCATTTTTTGGATGAGTTGGGGGCGGATGATACGAAAGTGATGTTGGAGAATGTGGGCAACCCGCCAAAAATCACTGTTTGCGTCAACACGAATAAAACCACTGTGGGGGATTTGACCCAAATTTTGGAAGCGGAAGGGGTTACAGTTGCCCCCGCCACGCTTCCTAATATGCTGACCCTTTCAAAAACCGCTGATATTGCGGGTCTGCCTTCATTTAAGCAGGGTTTGTATCATGTGATGGATGAAGCGGCTGCACTTGCCATTCGATGTGTGAAGCCCTCTCCGAATGCCCAAATTATCGACCTTTGTGCCGCACCTGGTGGCAAGTCATTTTTATCTGCATACTTGGCGGGGCAGACCGCTAAAATTTTGGCTTGTGATGTACATGACCACAAAATCAAGCTTTTGCAAGATGGAGCGAAACGATTGGGCATAGAAAATTTTACAGCGGAGCAAGTGGACGCACGCAAACACCGCCCAGAGCTTGTAAACACGGCAGATTTGCTAATTTTGGATATGCCCTGCTCTGGTCTTGGCACATTACGCCGAAAGCCCGATATAAAACTAAACAAGCAACCCGAAAGCATTGCGGATTTGGCTGATTTGTCCCGTGAAATTGTGACGGCAAGCTGGCGGTATGTAAAAGTTGGCGGTAAAATTTTGTTTAGCACCTGCACCATTGCAAATGCCGAAAATATCGACAATTTTAAGTGGATGCTAGAAAACTTCCCATTAAAACCTGTGGACATAAGCCCAAACCTCCCAGCGGAGATAGATTTTGCCACGGCAAAACAGGGTTACATACAGCTTTTGCCCCAAAACCTAAACACAGACGGCTTTTTCATCGCCGTTTTGGAAAGAGTGGAATAATGATAAAAATTGACATAAGAAGTGCCGACCTGCCCGCACTAGAAGCTTTAGTACAACAACTTGGTGAAAAAAAGTTCCGTGCCTCCCAAATTTTTGAGTGGATACATGGTAAATTTGCAGAAAGCTTTGACACCATGACAAATCTACCCCAGCAATTTAGGGATAGATTGGCAGACCATGCCTATTTTTCCAAAGTAGAAATTATACAAACCCAAATTTCTAAAGATTCGACAAAAAAATTCTTGTTTATGCTGGAAAGTTGTGGTATGATAGAA
>WQZZ01000083.1 GCA_009780485.1 Defluviitaleaceae bacterium
CAACGCAAAAATGTGGATTTGCCACTGCCAGACGGCCCTATTATGACCACACGTTCCCCGTCTTCAATCTTAACAGAAACATCCTTTAGAATGTTCAAATCCCCAAAGTCTTTTTTTAGGTTTTCAACGAGTATCACTTTTACGCAACCTCCTCTCCAAAATACTTAAAAGCCAAGTTAAGATGCTGATAACAGTAAAGTAAAGAATAGCAGAGGATATAAGGGGAACAAAAGGGTCTGCTGTGTTGGCGCGGATAAGGTCTGCCGCTCTTGTCAAATCCACCATGCCGATAAAACCGACCACTGATGTTTCTTTTATCATCGTTATAAATTCGTTACCAAGAGGCGGAAGGGCGTTTTTAATGGCTTGTGGCAAAATAATTAGTCGCATATTTTGTGTTGATGACAACCCCAAACTGCGTCCCGCTTCGGTTTGACCTTTATCTACGCTCATTATACCGCCACGGAAAACCTCGCATAAATATGCACCAGAATTGACACCAAAAGCGATGATGGCAACCCAAAGCCGTGTGACATCTGTACCCACAAATATAACAAACCACCAAATCATCAATTGAACAAGGACGGGCGTGCCACGAAATACGCTTACATAAGCCGTTGACAGCCAGTTAAGGGGTTTTATGTTGGACAGTCGCATAAGGGCAGATAAAAGCCCTAAAATTACCCCAATTAAAACTGCACCAGCAGATACCTGTAAGGTGACAAGCAAGCCGTTTAATAGGTCTTGCCATCGGTCGGCGTGGATAAGGGATGCCCATATATTACGTAATAACCCCTCTTCCCAGCCGGGAGGAGGGGTTGCCGAAAGTATAAAGCCCACCATTATTGTCCACCGAAAAACATTTCGTAAATTCTTCTAAACTCGCTGGATTCTTGTAGTTGCATAAGTGCTTCATTCAAATCTTCTAACAGTTGGGTTTGGTCACGATTAACTGCAATTGCATATTCTTCGTGTGCTAAAACATCTTCAAGCATTCTGATTTCTGGGTTTTGCTCCATAAATAGGCTGGCAACGGTAAAGTCGATTATAACAGCGTCTACACGTCCTGTTCTTAGCTCCAAAATTGTGTCAGGTGCCATGTTGAAGCGATATACCGTGGCATCTGGCAAGTACCAACCCGCTACAAGGTCGCTTGTTGTACCTAATTGTACTGCAATTCTTGCATTTTCGAGCTGGTCTATTTCGGTTATGTCGCTGGCATCTTGTACCAAAACCACTTGAGTTGTTCCGAAATAAGGATTTGTAAAGTTGACATTTTGCAATCTTTCTTCTGTTACGGAAATTGCAGCAATGGCAATGTTGGCACGTCCTGTATAAACGGCAGTCAAAACACCGCCGAAGTCCATGTTGTCAATACGCAAATCCATGTCCAAAATTTCCGCCAAAGCCCTTGCCATATGTATGTCAAAACCATCATATTCGCCATCTTCGTTTATAAACTCAAATGGAGGAAAGTCCGCACTGGTTGCCATGACTAGCACTTGCCTATCACTGCTACCCGTCGCCTCTCCGCCACAAGCGGCAAGCAATAGTGCAAAGGCACTTAATAACAGTAACATAGGAATGAGTCTTTTCATCTCATCATCCTCCTTCAAAAAATTTCATCTAGTATACTACAATTAGTCAGCTTGTGTCAAGCTTAATTTTTTGGAAAATTTATTTTGTGAATTGCATACCTTTTCAAAAAAAATGCGTATACTTACTTAGAAAGGCAAAAATAAACTTTAGCACATACAAGGAGGAAGCATTATGCAAGAAGAGAGAATGAAGGTTTTAGAGATGGTAGACGAGGGAAAAATTTCTGTAGACGAGGCTACGAAGCTGTTGCACAGCCTAGGGGCTGGGCATGACGGTACAAGCTTTGAAGAAAAGTTTAATAGGTTTTCCCATGACACCAAAGAATTTTTTAAGGATGTAGGTGGTAAGATTAACGAAATGTACAAAGAGGTTGAACCTAAGGTAAAATCTGCCACCCAGAAAGTTGTATCCAAAACGGCGGACATTGCTGAAAACATTTCGCAAAAGTTGGACGAAAAGGCAAAAAGCATGGATAAGACCGATGCTTGTTGCTGTCCTACCGAAGATTGCTGTGAAGCACCAGCCGACAATGGTCCACGCCCAGAATAATAAAAAACAGCCCCCTTGTGGGCGTTTTTTATTTCTTATGTTGTCCTTTTTGTAAATATGTGTTTATTTTTTGCGGAAATCATGTATAATCATAATAATGAATTGTGGATAGATTTCTGGAGGAAAATAATGGATAAGCTTAAAATAGTGGCGGGTTGTGATAATTACCATTTTGTGGGCATTGGCGGGGTAAATATGTCGGCCTTGGCGGAGGTTTTGTTTCGTGAGGGTTATACTGTTAGTGGTTCTGATAAATCGGATTCGTCTGCGGTGGCTAAATTGCGGGATTTAGGGCTGGTGGTTGCCATTGGGCATGATGCGTCAAACCTGTCTAAAGATGCTCAGGTGGTGGTTTATAATGCCGCTGTGCCTGCCGACAATCCCGAGGTGTCTGAGGCACGACAGCGGGGACTTAAATTGTTAGATAGGGCGCAACTTTTGGGACTTTTGATGCAAAATTATGACTATCCCATATGCGTGGCGGGTACACATGGCAAAACCACCACCACATCCATGCTTGCGGAAATTTTTATGGCTGCGGACGCTGACCCTACTGTTATGAGTGGCGGAATTTTGCCATCCATGGGGGGCGCTATGCGTATTGGTGGGCGAAAATTCTTCATCGCCGAGGCTTGCGAGTACCATGACAGTTTTTTGAATTTCTTCCCAAAAATTGGCATAATTTTGAATTTGGAAATGGACCATGGGGATTATTTTGGTGGCGAAGCGGGATTGCGTCAATCCTTTCGTAGGTTCGCAGAGCTTATCCCTGCTGATGGTTTGTTGATTATAAACAACGAAATTACAGGACTTGACGAGATTGTAAGTGGGCTTAATTGCGAAGTCCTAACATTTGGCAGTGGTGGTGAAGTTTGTGCCTGCGATGTGGAATTTTCGGTAGATGGATGCAGTTTTTGCCGTATTGATGGACTTGGAAAGCTTGCACTTGGCGTCCCTGGCACACATAACATCTCCAATGCTTTGGCAGCAATTGCTGTGGCACGCCATTTTGATTTACCTTTTGAAAAAATGTCGGAAGCCTTGTCTGTGTTTAAGGGTGCAGACCGTCGTTTTCAGCGTAAGGGTCAACTTAACGGTGCGGAAATTGTCGACGATTATGCCCACCACCCAACAGAGGTGTCGGCAACCATTGGGGCCGCCAGAAATATGGAACACAACCGCCTTTGGGTAATTTTTCAACCCCACACACATGAGCGAACAGCAAAATTCCTAGACGAATTTGCCGGGGCATTACGAGGTGCTGACGAGGTGATTATTCTTGACATTTACCGCCCAGCAGGTCGGGAGCAGGAGCAAGCAACCGTACACGCCCAAGATTTAGCCCGCAAAATTGATGCAAATTGCAACTATGCCCCAGATTTTGAGTGGGCGGTGGCATATGTGCGTAAAAATCTAAAAAAAGGTGACATTGCCATAACCATGGGGGCGGGGGATGTGAATCGCCTTGGAGACATGATATTAAATGGTTGATTTTTGTTTGGCACTATGCTACAATAGTTAAAAAGTTTATGGGGGAATTCAAATGAAAACAGTTTTTAAGACACAAGGCACTTGCGCACAAGAGATAATTTTCGAAATTGAAGACGGAATTATCAAGTCAATAGAATTTGTGAAGGGTTGCCCTGGTGGTGGGCAGGGGGTTAGTGCCTTGGCAATTGGTCGCACACCCGAGGAGGTAATTGGTGCAACCAAGGGCATATTGTGCAGGGACAGACCCACATCTTGCCCAGACCAATTGGCAATTGCTTTAAGCGAATATCTTGCAAAAGCATAAATTTTAGCGAATAGTGTCATAATATCTCTGAGAGGGGATGATGACATAAAAAAAGCGATAATATGTGGACTTGTGGCATTAATGTTTGCAGCAACCACGCCAAATGATTTTAAGAGTTGGTATTTTGTGCCAGCGGTAGAGGGGCAGTCCCCAGGCTGGGATGCCAGCTTTGATTTGGAAAAGTATAACACCCACTATCTGGGCGACACCACCCGACCCGAGATTTTTTTGACTTTCGACGAAGGTTATGAAAACGGCTTTACGGAAGTTATCTTAGATGTGTTGCGGGACAAAAATGTACCTGCTGCGTTTTTTGTAACAAAGCCATATATAAAAGATAACCCAGATTTGGTGCGACGAATGGTTGACGAAGGGCATATTGTGGGCAACCACACGGTTCGCCATAAAAGTTCACCTAGCCTTTCTTCCGATGAAATTGTACAGGAGCTTGCTGGTGTTTGTGAATATTTCAAAGAAGTGATTGGGCATGAAATTCCTAGGTTTTTCCGTCCTCCTATGGGTGAGTATAGCCAGCGGGTGCTGGAAGATGTGGCAAATGAGGGTTATGCCACCATTTTCTGGTCTTATGCTTATGCGGATTGGATGGTGGACAAACAGCCAGGGGCAGCGGTTGCCCATAAAAAGGTGACGGAGAACTTGCACAATGGTGCAATAATATTGCTTCATGCTGTTTCTAGTTCTAATGCGGAGGCTATGGGTGATATTATCGACACCGCCCGTGCTATGGGTTACGAATTTAAGTGTTTAAGCCAATTAAATGCCCCACAATTTCCGCCAAAGTTGTGGGATTAATAAAAACAACACCATTGTGGTTGACAAGCCCGCAATGGTGTTGTTTTTATTGTACAATTTCAAATAAGTTCAAAATCGTGATTATGGATTGCTCTCTTGTATAGACGCCCTGTGGGTCAAAGATGCTGTTGCCAATGCCACCCATAATCACAGTGGACTGCATTGCTCCGACTGAGTTAACGGCCCATGATGAAATGCTGGGATTGTCGGAAAATGTGGGTCGTGAAGTCGATAAGTTTTGCCCTTATTATTGCTTATCTGTTGACGAAGTACTCCAATTTTATTATCCAAATCGTAAAGAAGAATTTCGGCATTGTCGCTTTCTGCACCCAATAAAGTAACTCTAATAAACATAGGGATTTCATTATGTATTGTACCCCCTGTTTGCAAGTATTTTTTGAAAAAGTTATTGACATGATTTGGATTAGGGTATATAATAATCGTATATTGTCAGGAGGGTGAAATTATGGAAAAGATTATGTTGAATTTTAATAATATGGGTGTTGCCCAATCTGAGATTGCGGGTATTGGTGACAAAATTGCTGATGCTGTTAAGGCTATGGGAGATAAGCGTAGTAAAATGGCTTGGCGGGATTTACCGTATAACCAAGACGCTGTTGTTTGTGATATTTTAGAATATGCGGAAGAAATGTTGCCTAAAATTAAGTCGCTTGTGGTCTTAGGCATTGGCGGGTCTGCCCTTGGACCGATTGCCTTGCAACAGGCATTACGTAGCCAATTTTACAATTTACATAATCAATTTAGGGATGATTTTCCTCAGCTTTTTGTGCTGGATAATATCGACCCAGCCACTATGTTGGATTTGCTGGCTGTGATTGACCCAGAAACGACCTTGTTTAGTGTCGTGTCCAAGTCTGGTGCAACATCTGAAACAATGGCACAATTTATGATTGTTAAGGGGCTTTTGGAGCGGGAGCTTGGTGCTGAAAAAGCTCGTCGGCACATTGTTTGCACCACAGATGCGGAGAATGGCAATCTTATAAAAATTGCTAGGACAGAGGGGTATAAAACCTTTTACATACCCAGTGGCGTTGGTGGCAGGTTTTCACAGCTTTGTCCTGTGGGACTTTTGCCTGCGGCTTTTACTGGGGTGGATATTAAGGCGTTGCTGGCAGGGGCGGCTGATATGGATAAGATGTGCCAAAACGCTGACTATATGGCAAATCCCGCTTGTGCTTTTGCTATTTTGCATTATTTGGCTATGAAGCAGGGGAAAAATATTACTGTGATGATGCCATATACAGATAAGTTAAAGTTTATGGCGGATTGGTTTGCACAATTATGGGGAGAGTCCCTTGGTAAGGAGGGCATGGGGCAAACCCCCGTGAAAGCCCTTGGCACAACCGACCAACATTCGCAGGTGCAGCTTTATGTGGATGGTCCAGATGATAAAATTGTTGTGTTTTTGGGGGTTGAAGATTTGGATGTGTATCTACAAATCCCAGAAGATTTTACTGATATGCCATCTATTGGGTTTTTGGGCGGTAACACTTTGGATGAGCTTTTGCAGGCATCTCAAAAAGCTACGGAGTACGCCCTTACCAAAGCTGGCAGGGCGAATATGACGATTACTTTGCCTGTTATTGATGAACACACTATGGGTCAGTTGTTTTATATGTTGGAAGTTGCTACCGCCTTCGCTGGTGAGCTTATGGGGATTAACGCATTTGACCAGCCAGGAGTTGAAGAAGGTAAAAATGCCGTATATCGCCATTTTGGGCGACCTGGTTATTAAAGCAAGAAAGTAAAAACAAAGCCATTGCAGGTTTGTCTGCAATGGCTTTGAAAATTTATTGTAATGAATGTTTCTCTTGTTGCAGTTGTTGTATTTCTTCTTCTAGTTGTTTCTTTTCTTTTTTGAGCTGGTTTAATTCCGCTTGTTGTTCACATATAAATTCTTCACGTTGTTGGGTAATCATTTTCTGCTCGGCTTTGCGTTGTTGTTCTCTTTCCATTACTAATTGTATCTGTTCTGGTGTTAGGGGTTTTACAGCGATTATATCGCTGTTTATGCCAACGTGGCTTTTGACATCCCATCCCATGCTATCCATTAGTTCTTTGTCCAAAACTACTCTGTTTAGAAAGTCTAGTTTCTTTGTGTTTGGTAACTCGCAATCCTCTTTTGCTTTTTGGATTACTAGGGTGTCGTTTACTTTGGTTAGGGTTACTTTCGGGGATTTGTCTAGGGATATACCTAGTTTTCTTTGGAACTCGCCAGCTATTAGTAGTCTGCCAAATTCGTCAATTCTTGATGGGTGTGGTTGCATTTTTAATGCTCCTCTCATAGTTGTTTTTGTCAAGGCAGAAAGATTTGCTTGACAAGCGGACCTGAGAGATGTTAAGATTATCTCAGGTCTTTTTTGGACTTGTAGGGTGTTGCCTGTCTGGTTTTCTGTCAGGAAAAGGGTCAGGCAGGCAACTTTATACAAGTCATTTACAAAGTAATATGTAGGGATTTGGCTGTCGCCTTAGCCCTTATTTATATTTTACCTGTTGTTTTTCCGCTTGTCAAGTCTTTTTTGAAAATAATTGGATATTTTTGCAATGGTAGGGGCGGGCATTGCCCGTCCCATTTCCGTTGGCGGTATCGTTTCGGGTCGGACGGTATCGTCTGCATGAGTGGGACGGGCAATGCCCGCCCCTACCACGTAATGGGTTTAATATTCATTCATACGCCACCATGTAATGGGCTTGATATTCGTGCAAACGTCACCATGTAATGGGGTTGATATATTCATTCAAACGTTATCGCCCAATCCCAAACAATACTGGTAGGGGCGGGCATTGCCCGTCCCACTCATGCAGACGATACCGTCCAACCCGAAACGATACCGCCAACGGAAATAGGATGGGCAATGCCCGCCCCTACCAGGCACGCCATAATAAAAACCACCCGTTTTTGGGTGGTTTTTATGTACCTATAAGGATGATTATCCCAAAAGTTGCAAGATGGATTGTGGGGCTTGATTGCCTTGAGAAAGCATAGCAGTTGCGGCTTGTTGCAATACGTTGGCTTGGGTTAGACGCATCATTTCTGCACCCATGTCAGCGTCACGGATGCGACTTTCGGCTGCGGACATGTTTTCAGAAGCAATACTTAGGTTGCTAATGGTAAACTCTAGTCGGTTCTGAACAGCACCAAGACCTGCACGAAGCCTGGTAACAAGGTCGATGGAATCATTAATATCATCAATAATGCCATTAAAATCATCATGGCTAGTTAAACCAGCAAAATCGGCGATAATGTCATCAACCATGTCGGCGATGTCGGTTAGGGTGCCTGCACCAAGTTCGATTGGGATGTTAATTGTCATGTCAGTACCACTATCTGCACCAACTTGTAAACGGAAAAGACTATTTCCGAGTAAGTCCGCTCAGCCGCAGAATATTTTTTCGCTGTTAAAGGTTGCATTTTCCCAAATGCGAACAACTTCATTTGCGATTTGTGCCATCTCGTTCTCTATATGTTCTCTTTGAGATTCGCTGTTAGTGTCATTAGCACCTTGAACAGCAAGTTCACGGGAGCGTTGAAGCAGTTCGGTCATTGTGTCGGCATAACCTTCGGCAGTCTGAATTAGGCTGATGCCATCTTGGGTGTTGCGAATGGCTTGATTTTTACCACGAATCTGCGCTCTCATACCTTCAGAGATAGCAAGACCAGCAGCATCGTCTGCACCAGAGTTAATTCTGAAACCAGAAGACAAACGCTGAGAAGCACGTGCTTGTTGGTTAGAAACATTACCTAG
>WQZZ01000084.1 GCA_009780485.1 Defluviitaleaceae bacterium
CCATTCGGTCATAAATTCAACTCCTTATTTCTTATTGTTATCTCTATTACGTACTATAAAATGTATTGGTGTTCCCTTAAAACCAAAGTTTTGGCGAATTTGGTTTTCAATATACCTCCTATAGGAAAAATGCAAAAGTTCTGGGTTGTTTACAAAAAGTATAAATGTTGGTGGTTTTATAGACACTTGGGTGATGTAGTAGATTTTAAGTGCAACGCCTTTGACGGCGGGGGGTTGGTTTCTCGCCATGGCTTCAATTAGCACTTCGTTTAGCACACCTGTTTGCACCCGCAAGCTGGCATTTTCGTAAGCCATTTTAATTTCGTCAAAAAGATTGTTTATCCGTTGACCTGTTAAGGCAGAAATGTACAATCTTGATGCGTAAAACAGGTATTTCAGTTCATCGTCAAGCCTTGTGTTGTATTTTGCCATGGTCTTGTTGTCTTTTTCAACCGCATCCCATTTGTTTGTGACAACAATGCAAGCCTTGCCGTTTTCATGGGCAATGCCCGCAATTTTGGTATCTTGGTCTGTAATGCCTTCCTCGGCAGAAATGACGATAACCGCCACGTCACAACGCTCCACCGCCGCCACCGCACGGATTAGGCTAAATTTTTCAATATCTTCTTTGATTTTGCTTCGGCGACGGATGCCTGCCGTGTCAATAAACATAAACTTTTGTCCGTCTTTTTCGTAAAATGTGTCAACAGCGTCACGAGTTGTCCCTGCCACGTCGGACACAATTACCCGCTCCTCGCCAAGGATACGGTTGATAATGGACGATTTGCCCACATTCGGCTTGCCGATAATCGCCACTTTAATAATATCATCGGGGTCATCACCTTCTTCGGCAGGAAAATGGTCGCAGATAATATCAAGCATATCCCCCAAGCCAAGCATGTTGGCGGCGGAAATCGGCACAGGGTCACCAAGACCCAATGAATAAAATTCATATGCCAAGGTTTCTTGTTTAATGTCGTCCATTTTATTAACAGCAAGTACAACGGGCTTGCCAGAACGACGAAGAATGTTAGCCGCATCAATATCCCCATCGGTCATCCCTGCTTTGCCGTCCACCACAAACAAAACCACCGTGGCGGTTTCGATGGCAATTTGTGCTTGGTTGCGAATATGACGTATCATATCGTCTTCGCTTTCCATGTCCAGACCGCCTGTGTCCACCAGCAAAAAGTTGTGCCTTTGCCAGCTTGCCTGTGAATATAGCCTGTCCCTAGTAACCCCAGGCGTGTCCTCCACAATAGACATTCTACTGCCGATTATTCTGTTAAAAAGTGTGGATTTGCCCACATTTGGGCGACCCACAATCGCTACAATTGGTTGCATAATATCTCCTTAATACCAGCTTAACACTCTACAATGCTAAACGCATTACTTTCTCATCATCAAAAACCTGTTTGCCAACATCCATAAAACCATGAGTTGTAAATAGTTTTTCAGCAACTTTGTTTTCTGCTTTACAAATCAGGAACACAGAATTAGCTTCACCCAGCGGAAATGACTGTATGTATTCAATAATTTTTGCCATAGCCATATTGCCAAGCCCCTTTCCTTGTTGCTTAGCATCAATCATAAAGCTACCAAATTCATAAATCGCTTTATCTCCAAAATCTTTACGCAAAATTTCAAATTCTTCACAATGGGAGTTGTCTTCGCATAGTTCATAATATAATATCAATGTATATCCCACAACTTCCTCACCATTGTATATAGCAAGAAACATGGGTGGGTGGTCGCCTTCCAAAAGCTCTAAATAGGCAGTGGCAAAGTCTTCTTCCACAGTGTCTTTATATCCTTTTTGGCTATCCAGCGATTTCAGCTTCCAAACCTTTTCATAGTTATCACTATCTATTTTACGCAGTTCAATCATAAAAACTCCTTACTTCAGTTTAGCAGCTCATCCCTACAAAGCTAGACGCAGTATGACATCGCTACCACCTTCACCGCCACTTGTTTCCACAAAGCCAGCATTTAGGTATAGTTTATGGGCGGTGCATCCAGGCACAATCCATGTGTAAAACCAGTTTGCATCCCCAAGAGGTTTTTTGCTAACCGTTTCGATTATCTGAGCCAGTGCCAGCTTGCCATATCCCTTGCCTTGATGGTTTTTGTCAATCATAATATGCCACAAAAAATACACAGGCTCGCCCAATCTGTCATTTCTGTTTGACTGGGCAATTTCATAGCAAAATATGGTAAAACCTACAGGGGTATCGCCGTCATAAATTCCTAATACATAGGGTTCGTTGTCATTAAAACGCCAAAGGGCATAGGCTTCCGCAAAGGATGCTTCATTGGTTTCTACAAATTTTTTCTGTTCCTCATGCACTTCCAAGCCCGTCATTGCTTCAAAGTCTTCCCATGAATTTATTGGCTTCAAACTCACCATAACTTATCAACCCCTTAAATCTTCATACGTGCCACAAGCTCTCCCTCGTCAATTTGCCCTGTTTCTTCAAATCCCAAGGATTGATACCACGTCCTAACCACGGTGTTTGTCGGCTCGTAGGACACGTAGCAAAAATTTGCTTCGCCATGGGGTTTTTGTCCAATCTCATCAAGTATTTGTGCTAATGCTTGGCTGGCATAGCCTTTGCCTTGATGGTTTTTGTCAATCATAAACCGCCAAAAGTAATAATAATCCTCACCGTGCTTGTTGTCAAACTTTTTTGTGAAAAAACCATACATGATAAAACCGACCATTGTTCCGTTGGCATAAATAGCGTAGGGGGTAGCAACACTTCCTTTGCCTATCATTCGCCTGTTAAGTCCAAAAGCCTGCACCAAACTGTTGCGGTTACTTGCCACAAACCCCTTTTGTTCGGGTAACAATTTCAGCCTAAGGCACTTTATTATATTGCCAATAGAAATTTTTCTAAGTTCAACCATTGGCAATCGCCTCCGTAAGTGCTTGTCCATTGGTTTCGACGGCAATAACTGGCACGCCAAGCTTTTCGGTTATTTCATCAAGGGTTATGTCATCCAAAAACACATCTTCATCAGCTTTTAGGGCGGTTTTTGGGATAAGTACAGCTTCGCCAAGCTCCCTGCCCTGCAATTGGTTGATAATGTCACCGCCAGTCAAAAGCCCTGCCACGGTGATGTATTCGCCATAAAAATCGTTATGTATGGCGACAACTTCAATGTCTAGTCCATCCAGCAGGTCCCGCATAAACGAGCAGGATGCGACCCCTGTCACTAAAGTTATTTTTTTAGACTTGTCAGGTTTGTCAAACTCGTCTGCAAATGACGTCATCATACCAACACCATTGTCAATCTGCGGAAAATCCTCATATTCATTAACACTGGGCAAATCAGCTTCTGCTTTTAGGTAAAATTCATCAGCCCCAAACACAAACCTAGTGCCTTTTTCTGCTAATAACTTTTTCTGCCATTTATTTATTTTTTCGATAACATCCAAACAATCCTCACGGCTTAGCGGTTCTAATTTCGGCAAATTTTCACGGTGCTTGGTAATGCCAACAGGCACAATTGACAGGGAACAACCCCCACCACCCTCTGGAATATACTGGGATAAGTCACCGATTGTCTTATCCAACTGGTCACCGTCATTATAACCTTTACAAAGCACGATTTGAAGTGCCAGCACAATCCCACCCTCGGTTAATTTGCCTAAAAAGTCCAGCGAAACCCCCGCCCGCTTGTTGCCCATCATACGCACCCGCAGGTCTGGGTCTGTGGCATGGATGCTGATGTTTACGGGGCTAATCCTATATCGTAAAATCCTATCAATGTCCTTGTCAGACATATTCGTAAGGGTAATATAATTGCCGTGGAGAAAGGACAGGCGGTAATCGTCGTCCTTCACATACAAACTAGAACGCATACCCTTTGGGTTTTGGTCGATAAAGCAAAAAATGCAGTTGTTGCCACAATTTCGCATGGTGTCCATCATGCCGTCAAAAACCAAGCCCAGTTCCTCATCTTCGTCTTTGTCCAGCTCCAAAAGCCATTCCTCGCCACTGGGCTTTTCAATTAAAATGTCCAGCTCCTCATCCATCACAGCCATGCGATAATCAAAAATATCCACAATTTCACGGTTGTTAATCGCAAGCAAAAAATCCCCTGCTTCAATTCCCATTTCTTCGGCGATGGAACCTCGTTCCACCTCCAAAATTAATTTTTTCATAGACTAATCATCCCAACCATGCTCCCCCTAGGCAAACCATCCCGCCTGTGGGAGAAAAATAAATCTCTGTTTTCATAGGTGCAAAGCCCTGCAATTTCAATGTTTTCAGGACGCAAACCAGCCAAAATAAGGCTCTCACGGCAAATCTTCCATAAATCAATATGAAACTTGCCATGCACATCTTGACTATTATACACGAATTCCTCCGAAAATGGAAGGGTATTTTTGAATTTATCCGCAACATCTGCATCAACTTCAAAATGTTTGGCGGAAATTGACGGTCCGATGCCTGCCAGAATGTTAGATGGCTTGCAACAATAATGTTCCACCATTTTGTCAACCATTTTGCCAGCCATATTTTCAGCACAACCCCGCCAACCCGCATGGGCATTGCCGATTACGCCACAGATGGGGTCATAAAAAAACAACGGCACACAGTCCGCAAAATATGTTGTCAGCACAATGCCCTCTACATCCGTAACCAACCCATCAACATCGGTCAATTCGCCTGTATCGCTATACACCGCAACAATATTAGTGCTGTGGGTCTGCTGGCTAAACACGAGACGACCTGTATCAAAAAGACCCTCCCGCAAAATTTCATAATTACGCTGGATATTTGTGGGGTCATCCCCAGAGTTTCGTCCTAAATTCATGGACTCATAAACCCCAGTGGACACCCCGCCCTTTCGGGTTGACACGCAATTAGTTGCCCCTGCAGCCAAAATATGCTGGAAGCTAAAAATTTCTAATTTATTATCCAAGTTTTAATCCTCCCAAAAAGCGTTTTCGATATGATTTATCTCCAACTGCTCCCGACCAAAAATCTCTATGATGTCAAACCTACAAGGGCTTTCCCATTGGTTTTGTTTGTAAAGGTAGGTTTTGGCAGATTTAATAATCCGACGGACTTTTGCGGGGGTTATAGCATCGAAACCACCCCCAAAGGCGTTTCCCTGCCTATACTTAACCTCCACAAACACAATATATTCCCCATCTTTAGCTATTATATCGATTTCGCCCCCTCCCGCCTTGTAATTTGTGGACAAAACCTTATAGCCCTTAGCTTCTAGATAGCCAAGGGCAGCATTTTCGCCATAATCGCCTTTAATTTTGCTCTTCATAATGCTTCATTGCCTCCAAGGCATCCAAGCTGTCGATAAACACCAGAACTTGCGCCACAACCTGATACAATTCCTGAGGAATTTCGTCCCCGAGGTTAAGCTTGGTTAAGGCAGCCGCAAGCTTCGGGTCTTTGTAAAGCTTTACATCAGCTTCCTTGGCCGCTTCCATGATTTTTTGTGCCATATGCCCCGTGCCTGTGGCAATTACCTTGGGGGCGGTATAACCAAATTTATACTGGAGAGCAACGGCTTTTTTCTTGGCTTCTGGGGGTTGTTTTGACATTTGCAAACCTCCAATAAACTTGCATCAAAAACTTTCAAAACACTATGGGGTGTCCATTTTGTTTATTTGTGAATTTGAAATTAGGTAAACATCACCAAAAGTCGCTACCTCATCACCTTGTACACGAATAAAGCTTTCTGGGCTTGTGGCATATACATCAATTTCTTTGGACAGTGGCAACAGGTGGTTTCTAACCAAATTGTTCATATCTGGCAAAAAGTAAGGTACATAGCAAAAATTGTCTAATCCAAGACCATGGTGTATAGCCGTGTTTTCCGCTTCGTATTTTGCAGAAACCCCTTTAGATGCCATATTCATAGCCCCTGCACTAAAGCCCAAAGTAATGTTTGCATTGGTTTCTTTGATTGGTGCAGACAAATCATATTCCGCAAAAAATCTGGCTTGCGGTTCTGTGTCACCTGCAAGCATTATCAGCACAGACGCTTCTCTAATAAGCTTATGTCCTTCTTCTTTGGTGTTCCTATTATCTACCAAATGATATTCGTCAAAAGCAATTCCGCTGGGTTTTAACTGGTCTTTGAAAAAATCAATAAGTTCATCCCCGCCCCAGCAACCCCAAACCAACACAAGTGATTTTTTGTCTGTAATATCATTACGCAGGGTTTCTAAATATTTCACAGGCAAAGCTTCATCAAACCATCCAGAATAATAGCGAATTTTCATATTGTTTGCTCCCCCTTAAATATTGCAACAGACTTACACCCTCACATCAAAAGAATACCTCTTAGGGGTATCATCTGTTGGTGGTGGGTTTCTACGAGTGTATTTTGTGGGCTGGATTGTTTCCTGGGTTTTTGTCACATCAAATTTTTCTTCCAGCCGTTTGGTCTGTAGACTAGTCATAACATAGCCCACTTCTTTTAACATATCAGACAACTCGTGACCCTTTAGGTTTACTGTTCTAAGGGTTTCCCCTGTGTCAGAACGAAATTGCAAGCTAACGTTACGGTCATTTTTTTGCACAAAAACCTCCACACGCCCTAAAAATCCTGTGTCAAGGGCGATAAGGGCGGATGTGTTTTTTCCGACACCCTCCTTCTTCTCACCCTTCTTTTTGAACACGTGAAGTTCCGCCAATTGCTCCTCACTTGCTCCTAAAAATGGAAATTGCAGATACATTTTAGTTTCTTGAATATTTCTTGCAAAATCTATCATATCAGCTACATTGGCGGTTTTTTGGGCAAGTTCCGTTTGTCCTTCTTGTTGTGCAAGCTGTGATATTTCCTGGGTAATATTTTTAAGCTGCTCTAGGTACTCAGCTGGTTGGGGCATCTGCCCTTCTCCAGTAGTGGGCGGTTGGAGGTTTTTTAGTTGGTTTATAAGCCCTTCCAAAGCTTCAGATTTTTGTGTCGCAACAAACTCTGGACTTTCCAAAAGGCTTGCAATTTGGGTCATTTCGCTTTTTAGTGTCATTTCGCCTTTTTGCATCCCCTCAAATATCTCCACGGTGCGGTCAATAGGGGCAAAGTTATTCTCAAGTAAAAACTGGATATGTTCAAAAGGTGCTTGTGGCATAGAATACTTGAAAAACGCCACACGTTGCAATGTGCTTGTATCAATCGGCATATTACGTGACACCAAATCCTCTATAATGCTGGCATTTAGGTTAGTGTGCTGCATATTAGCGGCAGTCAATGCTTCTTTGATAATGCTGACTGGCACTTTATTACCCTCACCAATGCCACCCCGCAAAAACTCCAACATAATTTGTCCTGGCTTGGTCTCCCGCACCATAAAGGCGGCTTGGTCGCCAATCCTTGCATCTGGCACAACCATAGACCGTGCTGTAAGGGGCATACCATCCCCCATTTTCAGGGTGACAGCCCCAGGTTTAATATCTAAAATCTCCGCCGAAAAACTCTGCCCAGGCATAAGCTCCACCAAGCTTTTAATTTCAGGTGGTTGCTTAATTGAAGCCATCATATCAGACTTTCCGCCATCTTGTCCCATGGGTTTGGTTGGGTCAACTGACATGCCAGGGCTTACAGAGCCTATAGAATCGATTATCAACATGGGTACACCACCTTCCGTAGGTATGGGTATTAATTGCAAAAGCTTAGTGGTTGCTGATGCTTTTGCGTTTTTTGCAACCCCCTCGGCACTTGCTGACAGCAGAAGCTGGTCAACTATATCAACTAAAGTTAAATGTGGAGGATTGGTTACGGGTTTTTCTATGTATGCCGTAGGTGGCTTGGATAAGGCTTTTTGTGCCACATCTTTCTCTCCCGACTGGGTAGCTGGCAAAGCTGTGTGAATACCATTGTTCATAATTATCACCCCTAAATGTCGCCCTGCATTGTTTTTAATCACAATGATAAGGTTATACACAAAACCAATATACAAGATAAATCCGACATCGTCAGTATTTTACGACCCAATTTTATACAGACCTACCACTTTGGTATGGATTTCTAGCATATATAATTCTCGGTTATCCCTTAACAAATGTTCGCCTGTGTATTGGACAAAGCCCATGGGTGGCAATAGCTTCCAAATGTCCTTTCGTGCCATAACCCTTGTGGCGAGCAAAACCGTAAACGGGCCATTTTTCGTCATAGTCTTCCATGAGCTTATCCCTCGCAACCTTTGCCAAAATGGATGCACAAGCTATGGAATGGGACTTGGAATCCCCTTTTTCGATGGTGACAAGGGGAATTTCTAACACAGGGCGAGCGTTTCCGTCAACCAAAGCAAAATCTGGACTGGGACTTATCCCTTCTACCGCTATTTTCATGGCTTTAAGTCGTGCCTGCAAAATATTTATTTCGTCAATTTCATCATTGTCAACAAAGGCTAGTTGATAGGCAATTGCGGCTTCAAAAATCTGCCCTGCCAGCTCCTCCCGCTTTTTATCGCTTAACTTCTTGGAGTCGTTGATGCCAGCAATGGTAAG
>WQZZ01000085.1 GCA_009780485.1 Defluviitaleaceae bacterium
AATGCCACGGTGCAACACATCGGACAAAACAACGACCAAATGTATTTTGACACAGGAAGCGAAATTTTCGTTTATGTGATGAACTTTGTACCGATGGGGCAGGAAATTGAAGATTATACCTTGCAAGTTTTTAATAATTGGCGGTTAGGTCGCCCAGATACCAATAACGGCGTTTTGATAACCATGGCTGTGGAAGAAGGCTTGGCGTGGATGGTTGTGGGCGAAGGTTTGCAAAGGTATATGCCATCCTCCGTTATAAACAACCTTTTTGAAACCTATTTTGTAGATGATTTTTTTGCAAGCAATTACGATGCGGCTGTTATAAGTCTTTTTGACGGGGTGATGAATGAAGTTTATCGACATTTCCCTCCGTCAATGCACAGGTATCAGGGCGGGGCAGTGGTAACGCCTATTATGGGTACTGTAAACACAGCACCCCCACCGCAAAATGACGGTGTTGGGATTGGAACAATACTATTTATAGTCATTGCCGTTTTAATCGTTGCTTCTCTAATGGGTGGCGGTGGTCGCAGACGACGCATGGGTCGCATGGGTCGTCGTCGTGGCATGGGTGGTATGATGGGTGGCTTCATGCTTGGTCGTATGAGCAGAGGTGGCGGTTGGGGCGGCTCTGCCCCACGTGGCGGTTCTCCAGGTACTGGCATGGGTTCTGGTTACAGACCTCCATCTGTAGGAGGTGGCATCGGTGGTTCACCTCCACGCCGTCCAGGTGCTGGTGGTTTTGGTGGCTACGGTGGCGGTCGTGGTGGTTATTCCCGTGGCGGTGGCGGTGGCATATCCCGTGGTGGCATGGGTGGCGGACGTAGACGATAGTGAACGCTTTAACCCTTAAAATCATTGCCATTGTCACCATGACAATAGACCACGCTGGTGCAGTACTTTTATCCCACTATATTGGCACTGAATATGTAGGCATCTACCTACTAACCCGATGGATTGGACGCATAGCTTTTCCTATTTTTGCATATCTTATTGCACAAGGGTGCGTCCACACCCGTAGTATGCCGAAATACATGATGCGACTAGGTATTCTCGCCATTGTATCTGAGTTTTTCTTTGACATGGCACTGACAGGCAACGGAACGGTCAACTTTTTAGCACAAACCAACATTTTTTACACATTGTTTTTAGCTGTTGTTGCCATTTGGTTGTATCAATTGTCAAATAAAAAGTGGTGGGGCTGGCTTTTGGTGTTGCCTTCCATGGCGGTTGCAAGCCTGCTTACCACTGACTATGGTGCTTTTGGCGTATTATTCATATTTGTAATTTATGCAATTGGCAAAAACACAAAGCTTTGGTCGGCTGTGGTGCTGGCTGCGGGAATGATGATACTATATTTTCCTATGCTGGAGGCAACACTGTTTGCTATGGTATCAGTTTTGTGTGTTTTAGCATACAACGGCAAGTCTGGTCCAAAAAACCCCGTTCTGCAATATGGTTTTTATGCCTTCTATCCCGCTCATTTAGGGGCATTGATGCTAATTACCTAAAATTTTGTGGGGAAATTTGACAAAAGGTCTTTACAATTTAACAAAGTCATGTTATAATACCAATTGCAATCAGCAATATAAGTTATAAAAAAGGAGATGTTCAAAAATGAAAAAGAAACTTTTAGGAATGCTAATAGCAGCCTTTGCTATTGGTGCATTTGCGGCTTGCTCTAGGCCTGTGCCAGAGCCAGAAGCATCGGATTTGGGAGCAACCGCCCCAGGTTACATCGACTGGATTGGTGTAGAGCTTATCATGGACGGCGACCGCATTGTTGACATTGATGTTGACTGGAATGCAGAGACTCCAGCATTTATTAGCATGATTTACGGTCCAAACCGTCAAATCGTACAAGATGTTATCGACCGTCAAGGGACTGATGGCATTGTAACCGCTGGTTCTGGTGCAACCGTATCTGCTAATGCTTTCTTGATTGCCGTAAACGAAGTTCTTGAGCGTTTAGGCATGGAAGTTGGCGAAATTTATGTGCCAGAAATTCCAGATGCTGCTGACTGGGTTCCTTCCTTTGGTCTTGGCGAAAATGTTGAAGTTGTTACTGGTTGGGCTTACGAGCCATCTCCACGTGGCAATGATATGGACGCACGTGGTAACCAACCAATTGCTGTACAAGTTCACTTTACAGCAAATAACGAGCGTATTGACCGCATCGAAGTTGATTTTAACAGAGAAACTGAAATGTTTGTTAGCTTCATGCACCCAAGCATTGTTGACCAAATCGTTGCCCAACAATCCGTTGAAGGTATCGACACAAGCAATGGTGCAACCCATACTTCAAATGCCGTTATCGAAGCTGTGCAAGCTGTTTTGGACAGAGTTGGCTTTGTAGCTCCAGAACTTGATGAAGACATTGACGAAAATGGCTATGAAGACATTGATGAAGACGTTGATGCTGACGAAGATGAGCCAGCTGACGACCCAGCACCACCAACAGCAGGCGACACAACCCCGCCAGCTGAAGTAACTCCACCAGTTGCTGCTGGTAGATTTAACCCAGGTTCCTTTAGAGGTACTTCTAACGACACTTACTCACACAGGCCAGACAATGATGGTGGTCTATCCCCAACTCCGCTTGTGGTAGAAATCACTGTTGATGACAACAACATCACTGGTTTAACCATTGTTTCTCATGGTGAAACGCAGATTTTCGTTAACATGACCAATGCCATGCAACAAGCCATCGTTGCAAACAATGGCACGGCTGGCGTTGCTGCTACAGCTGGTGCAACTTACACAGCTCTTGCTATCATTGAAGCTACAGAAGCTGCAATTGCTGCTGCTGAAAGATAATTAATATTACCATAATAAAAACCGCAGGTAAATTTGTCTGCGGTTTTTTTATTTAGTGTTAAAAACTTCTTGACAAGGTTTAGTGGATATTGTATAATTGTGTCAGTGACTGGTTTCTCCTTTGGAGTAACGTTTTTATACAGAAAAACAAAAAGACCACGTAGGGCGGGTGATTTTTTGAATGGGTCTCCCACCCTACGTGCCACCAGTCGCATAATAAACGACCTAAGATGATTATAACTCATCTAGGTCTGGTTTGCAACACCAAAATTTAACCTAGAAGGAGTTGGTTTTATGAAAAACCAGAACACAAACAGCAACATCGACTATCGTAGAATGATACGAACAGACGCATGGGAGTTAATATTTAACTCCATTACAAGACTTATCACCATTGAAGAAGATTTAGGTGGTGAAAATGTCCAAGCCTTATATGACCTAAAGGACTTAGCTGAAAAAACCCTCGACAAAACCTCAGGAAAGCATGACCCTAAAAAAGTCTAACTTCAAACCTTCACATTATGGACAGAATTTGAACGCCCTTCTACGACAAGGGCGTTTTTTGGTAGGGGCGGGCATTGCCCGTCCCAGTTTGGTTTGCACTATTGTCCAAACCAATTCATTAGTGCCAGCAAACATGGGACGGGCAATAACGGTTTTGACGGGACCCGCCCCTACCAATAAAAAACCGCCAGCTATGTTTTCGGCTAGCGGTTTATAGTAATCTTAATTTTTCTTCGTGCGCTTGGCTGATGCCCGCAAGGTTGTCCACCTTATTGTTGACGGTTTTCAATAGGGCAAAATCTTCGTTCTGGTGGTGTATCACGCCTATAAGCACAGAATCTAAATGGGAAAGTTGCTCTTGCATACCATCCATTTTTGCATCTACGCCACATATACGTTCTTCCATGCTATTCATTCGTTCTTCTAGCCTGTCAAGTCGCTGGTTGGTTAGTTTTTGTCCGCTCTTAATATCCACAAGTTCGCCTTGTATAGCATCCAAAACCGACAAAATTTTCAATTCAATCTTTATGTCCATCAACACACCCCGCTTTCCACATATCCAAGTGTAACACATCCAAGTTGCATAGTCAAGTGTTTTTTCAAACAAGCTTTTTAACGAAATTCTAAAAAACTATTGCATACACCCCCTATAGTCTGGTAAAATTAGGGGTGATGCTTTTTTACAAAAGATATTAACACAAATGTGAGATAAAGAGGTGCAATTGATGGGTGTTTTTAATAAGATATTCAAAAGTTACAGTGAAAAGGAAGTTGGGCGGCTAAAGCCCATTGTGGCGAAAATTGAAGCTTTTAGGTCAACCATGAAAGAGCTAAGTGATGAAGCTTTGACGGCAAAAACTGCCGAATTTAAGGACAGGCTGACAAAGGGCGAAACCCTTGACGACATTTTACCAGAAGCCTATGCGGTGGTTCGTGAAGCCGCTGTGCGTGTGCTTGAGCAAGAGCATTACCCTGTCCAGCTAATGGGCGGGATTGTGTTGCACCAAGGGCGTATTTCAGAAATGCGTACAGGTGAGGGAAAAACTCTAACATCTACCCTGCCAGCATATCTTAATGCTTTGGCGGGTGATGGCGTACATGTAGTAACGGTAAACGAATACCTTGCTAAGCGTGACGCAGAGTGGATGGGGCAAATTCACCGCTTTCTAGGTTTGACTGTGGGCGTTATTTACCATGGACTTAAACCAGAAGAACGCCGAGAAGCCTATCTATGCGACATTACCTACGCCACCAACAACGAGCTGGGTTTTGACTATCTTCGTGACAATATGGTGGTCTATGGCAAAGATATGGTACAAAGGGGCTTAAATTTCGCCATTATTGACGAGATTGACTCTATTTTGATTGACGAGGCAAGAACACCGCTAATTATTTCTGGTGCATCAGGCAAATCTACGGATTTGTACAAGGTTGCCCAGCGTTTTGCTGTGACCCTAAAAAAGGGTCGTATTATGAATGAAGATGCGGCATTAAACCCATTGCAACGTGAAGAAATACAAGAAGAAGGCGACTTCGTTGTGGATGAAAAGCAAAAAACCGTTACCCTAACACAAGAAGGTACGGAAAAAGCCGAGCGTTTTTTTGCAATCGAAAACTTCTCCGACCCTGATAACTTGGAAATTCAGCACCATGTAAATAATGCGTTAAAAGCCAATTACAATATGCAACTTGACAAAGATTATGTTGTGACGGATGGCGAAATTGTTATTGTTGACGAATTTACAGGGCGTATGATGCCTGGTCGTCGCTATTCCGACGGTTTACATCAAGCCATTGAGGCGAAAGAGAATGTGAAGGTTCAAAGAGAGTCCAGAACCCTTGCAACCATCACCTTCCAAAACTTCTTTAACAAGTATACCAAAAAATGCGGTATGACAGGTACAGCACTTACCGAAGAAGGCGAGTTTAGGGATATTTATAAAATGGACGTGGTAGCAATACCCACCAACAGAAACATTGCCCGTGTAGATTTGCCAGATTCTGTTTACAAAAGCGTGCAAGGCAAATACCAAGCCATTGTAAACGAAATTGCGGAAGCCCACAAGAAGGGTCAACCTATCCTAGTGGGTACTGTCAGTATTGAAAAATCGGAATTGTTAAGCACCGTTTTGAAACGTGCGGGCATTAAACACAATGTTCTTAACGCAAAATACCATGAAAAAGAAGCGGAAATTGTTGCTGATGCTGGCTTAAAAGGAGCTGTTACCATTGCCACCAACATGGCTGGTCGTGGTACTGACATTAAGCTTGGCGAAGGTGTTGTGGAGCTTGGTGGTCTTAAAATAATCGGCACAGAACGTCACGAATCCCGTCGTATTGACAACCAGCTTCGTGGTCGTGCTGGGCGACAAGGCGACCCTGGCGAATCTCGCTTCTTCATCTCTGCCGAAGACGATTTGATGCGTCTTTTTGGTGGCGACAGAATGAAAACCATAATGAACACCCTACAAATGCCAGAAGATGAAGCCATTGACAGTAAGGCATTGTCAAGGGTTATTGAAAGTGCGCAAAAGAAAGTGGAGGGCAACCATTTTTCTGCCCGTAAACACCTATTAGACTACGACCATGTGATGAACGAGCAAAGAGAGATTATATACGGCGAACGCTTCAAAATCCTATCTGGCGAGGATATGAAAGAGCATATTTTAACCATGTTAAAAGAGGTTATCGGGCGTGCCGTTGATAACAACATCGACCAAGAAACCAACATACTAGATAATGGTGCATTAAATGCGTTTTTAGCAACAACCCTACGTATGCCACCCCACGAGGAGCAAGTGGAAGGCAAAGATAAAGAAGCCCTTAAATCCAAGCTTTATGAAGAAGCGATGGATTTGTATAACAAACGTGAAACCAATCACAATGACTCTAAGCCAGAAGGCTACCCTGACATGAGAGAGATTGAGCGGATTATCATGTTGCAGGTTGTAGACCAAAAATGGATGGGGCATATTGATGACATGGACCAGATGCGTCAAGGTGTATCCCTACAATCCTTTGGACAACGTGACCCGCTGACGGAATACCGCTTCTTGTCCTATGATATGTTTGACGAATTGAGTCGCAATATCCAACTGGACACTGTGCGGGCTTTGTTTAACGTCACCCTCGCCACCCAGCCCCAACGCAGGCAACAGGTGGCACAGGCACAATTTACCAACATGGATGCAACTGCTGTAAAAGCCCCCGCAAAGCGTACAGAAAGCAAGGTTGGGCGTAATGACCCTTGCACCTGTGGCAGTGGTAAAAAGTATAAAGTCTGCTGTGGCGGTTAAACGTTAGGGGGTTGAAATTATGATTAGACCCATGACTTTGGCGGATATTCCCCGTGTGGCAGAAATCCACGTTTTTGCCCAGCGTACCGTCTATCGTGGCATTATGCCAGACGAATATTTGTTTGTTGTCAATAATGTAGTATCACGCACAGTACGTTTTACGGAAGATACGGGACAGGATGGGCGTGTAGGTTTTGTTTTTGACGATGGAGTAATTCGTGGATTTTTATTCCTTTCCCCTTGTAGGGAGGAAATTGGAACATTAGAGATGGAGCGGATTTTTGTTGACCCTCTTATGCTGGGAAAAGGATATGGTCGTATACTAGAGGAATTTGTTTGCAAATATGCCATCGAAAATAACTATTCTAAGATTTTCTTGTGGGTATTAAATGGCAATCACGGGGCTAGGGGTTTTTATGAGAAATCAGGATATGTCCAAGATGGTGCAGAGAAGCCAAGTCAGTATACAACAGATGTCAAACAACTGCGATATATAAAGGATTTGTGATTGGAGCGAGAAGCTGAGGGGGCTACATGAACAAACAAAATGAGAGAGAAACCAAAAAGTGGGACTTTGAGGACTATGCCTTTACAATAGCGACAGTACTGTTTTCTGCATTTATGATAGTGGGGATTGTTCTTGTGAATTCATCAGAAACGATAGGAGAAGACATACAGTTGGCTTTTGACGGGGATGCGATTGGTCTAACGAACATACATCGTTGGTGGCCTTTCTCATGGATGCTTTTTATGTTTGCGTGGTCTGTTTGTACAATTAAAGATGTGTTAGATATAAAGCGTGGTGCAAAGGGTGCTGGCAATGATTTAGAAGGTGCAGTAGAGTATGCACTGTATGTTGGTATAACTACCATTATGCTACTTATTGGGATAATGCAAGGACAAATGCACTCATCTTGGCTGGCGGGTCCAATTGTATTCGTGGTGTTTACGATAATATGGCCTGTTTTACGAAACCGAAAAGACAAAGAGCAAGTACGTTTCTCGGTGATTTCCGTGAGTATACTGTTAGCAGGAATTGTGGTAGAAATTCTGGTCGGAGGTTGGATAGCCTTCCCTGTTTCATGGATTCTTATTAGTGCCATTAAGGTATATAAAACAATACGAAAGTACAAGTTTGCAGAAGATGCCATTGTTGACATTATATACCACTCCCTTTCTGTAATACTTATTTCCGCCAGTCTTATTTGGGGGTCATGGATTATATCATGGCTTGCATACCCTGTTGCGGTAATTACAAGTAAAGTTATGGGTAAGATGAAACGCAAGACAGCTTAGAAATCTATAATCCTAAAAAGGATGTGAAGTTTATGATTGAGCAGATAAAGGCACAACTTACGCCTTATGATGCAAAACTTAAAGAGATGGGGAAATCTCTTTGACATTGATGGTTTGGAAGCACAAGCAAAAGAACTTACACAGAAAACCTATGAACCAGATTTTTGGGAGGACAGCAATGCCGCCCAAGGGGTGTTAAAAGAGGTTAAAGCGATAAACTTTAAGGCTGAAAACTTCCGTAAAATGGAGCGGGCTTTTGAGGAAGCCCTTGTTTTGATTGAGCTTGCACAGGAGGAGGGCGATGAGGGATTGTTGCCCGAAATCAAGGAAGTGGCGGAAGGCTTTACTGCTGATTTCGAGGGCTTCTCTACCTCCATCTTGTTAAGTGGCGAATACGACCAAAACAACTGCATCCTATCCCTCCACGCTGGGGCTGGAGGTACAGAAGCTTGCGACTGGGTTGCCATGCTTTTGAGAATGTACACCCGTTGGGCAGAAGCTAAGGGTTACGAAGCCAATCTACTAGACTATTTAGACGGGGA
>WQZZ01000086.1 GCA_009780485.1 Defluviitaleaceae bacterium
ATATGTATGCTCATTTTTCTGTGTATTCAGTTTTGGTCTTGCGAATGGTCGCCCTTTATCTGTTAAAAGAGTGGTAAAGGCAATATCCAAAAGTTATTTCATGTATTTTCAATTATAAAACATTTCTCTTAGATTTTTTGTCATAATACCCAATTATTACTAATTTTAGTGTCGCAAATACCGACAGAAGGAATGAAGGTATAGTTCATCTTGCCTCGAAGGAGTCTTAGTGGCAATCTGCTCGGTCTGCTTTGCATCAGCACTTCTGCATAGAGCATCCAATCATTTCAATAAATCATTTCAATAAATCAATAGCAAAGTGTATGTAATAAACCTTGAATAACAATACCTCATCCTTGCAACAATAATTCCGAGGTGAAGAAAATGGTTGGAGAAAGACTGAAAAAAGTCCGAATGAAAAACAAAATTATGCAAAAGGAATTAGCGGTAATCTTGGGTGTCACAGAATCGACTATATCCCTATACGAAACAGATAGAAGTGACCCCAGTGATAAAATCAAGCTAGAAATAGCAAGATATTTTGGAGTATCTTTAGATTATCTGATAGGTGTGGTTGATGAAGAAGTTCCTTATTACAGCGATGATAGATTTCTTATGCTACCAGAAGATATGGCGAAAGGTGAAAAAATGTTACTGGAGGAGTTTCTTGAGTTCATTGAGTTTAGGCGATCCAAATTTATAAACTAAATTTATATTGGGTGTTTTCCCTATAAATCATCCCCATAAACTAAGTAAACAAAATTTTGTTGAGAAATTCTATCCAAAAATTTGTCAAAAGCCCTTGACAACAGTCGACTATTGGTGTATACTGTTAACAGTGGTGCATAGATTTATCAGAATACAGAACTCTTTGTAGATAATTACGGGATAGTATAACTTTTAACACAATAACTTACACCGTATCAACTCATTCCATATTTATATGATGGAGCTTCGACTATTCCGAAGCCACAAAAATCTAAACCTTAAACACCCCGCCATTCTTTATTGAACCACAAAAACCTTAAATGAGCCAAAACCCAAAATAAGGAGGAATTAAAATGTCAAAAATCAGTATGACCCCAGAGCAAATGCAAATGCGTGTAAGTGAACTAAAGAGGGCTGAGCAGGACTACACAAATGTTTTGACCAATATGCAAAACATGATGACCTCTTTGCAACAAGAATGGCACGGTGAAGCATCTAGAGGATTTGCTGAGCAATTCGACAGGCTCAAAACTCAATCATTCCAGCCCATGAGGCAACTGTTCGAAGATATGGCTAGACAGCTATCAGAAGCTGCAAGAGTCATTCAAGAAATGGATCAGCAGATTGCTGGAAAATTCAGAGGGTAGTGGAGAGTTTAACTCTCTGCATATGACTTACATAGCTCTTAAATCTAACCCCAGAATTTTCTCTGGGGTTAGATTTGTATAGGGGGACTTTAAGTGGCTTTAAGGCGACTTGGTATTGAATATAATGGATTGAGAAACATAATTAAAAATGATCGATTTGGCAACCGTAAGCCATACTTGGTGTCAGTTATAATTCTGACATTGATTTTGGCTGTGTCGTTGTCTTTACATATAAGTGTTATAGCATCGGAGTTGCCTGACGAGGTAGTGATAGAAACCAGAGAAACTGACTTACCCATAGACATAACTGCAATAGGTCGAGGGGAGCAGGTTGACATCACCCTTTCCTTGCGTTTCTTTGATTTGGATTTGTTTTCAGCAAACTCCCAAAGGATAAACGAAGCCATGGTTCGGCATAGGTATCTTAACTGGGTAGCTTTAGGTGCTGATTTATTCGAGGTTTTTGAAGCATCCCGAGAAACTGATTTGAGTTATCAGACCGCTTACATAGCGTCTAATTTAGAATTGTTTTCTCAGCCTATGGCTGTCAGAACCCTTGGTCAAGCACCGTCGGAGGATGAGATTCCTGTTTTAGCTGTAGTTGTAATTTTAATCACTTTCGTAGCACTGGGACTCATTGTGGCTAAGTTCGTTGTCGGAAGGGAGTCGGACAACAAGGTAGCCAATTAATCTAGGCTGACAAAAGCCTACAATACTTTTCGAGTTGAAAAAACAATTCAAATATATAACGATAACAACGTATTATGAAGGTATAATACAGAAAGGAGCAAAACAATGTCCGATATATTCGTCTGGAACGAGCAATCAGCAGAACAAGTACGCCAACAAAGCGAAGCAGCTATGCAAGGTCAATCCTCTGATATGAGGGAAACAGCAGCTGCATTTCTAACACAAGCAGCAAACCTAATGGCACAAGCCGAAACTTTAATGGCACAAGCTAGTGCCATGCTTGCAACACTTCCTATAATGAAAACAATAACCAACTCTTTTACCAATTGCGATGGTGAAACGGAGTACTATTCAAAAGAGGTGGAGGACACAGCAGCAAGTTCTGCCATTCAGTCACAGGCTACCGCTATGATGGCAGAGGCTAACAGGATGCGGGAAGCAGCGGCTTTGTTGAGGAATTCTGCTAATTCTTTGAATTTTGCAGCTGATGTGCTAGATGGTAAGATAGCAAGCACCAATGCATTATTTAGACAAATGCTTGAATATGCCCAAGCAACAGATAATAGATACGCTTATAGAATCCAAGCTATAAAAGACCGTATAGGGACTTATATTTATAGGATGGAAGCCTTAAGGGATAGTTTTGATTTATACACCGGCACAATTGATATGGATGTTCTGGCTAGGATGCCGCCTGATACCCATAGGTTTTTTGCGGATGAGTTGTCGACGCCTGATGCTAGGATTGCTTTGTCTGCTGCGGCGATAAGAGCGGGTGTGAGGACTTTGGAGGCTAATAGTTCGGTTTTTACAGAACTTGAATGGGCTGATTTTGCAGCAGTATTATCGAGGAGAATCGGCACGGTTCAAGGTATACACTTAACTGATGCAGATTTTGCTAATCTGGCTACACACTTTGGTAGAGCCGGAAAGTATGTCGGTGACCTTGAGAGATTCCTAAATTTGATGATGGTACCGATCCCTGATGTGTCATTTGGTAATGTATTTCGTAGTGAACCAGGAGCAAGTTGGAGATTTCCTCAAGGTGGCGAACTAGTCGCTTTTAGAATGTGTCCAGATAGGTCGTCAAGATTATCCTTTCATCTGAACCACCAAATAACATCAAAGCTAACAACACAGATAGATTGGCGAGAAGCAGGATTTCGGCATGATTCTCTTGATTACAGTCGCCGAAACATGCAACGTAACTACGAGCTTTTATCGTCGCTTATGAGGCTTTACGATCAAAACCATGTGTTTATAGGTGTTGGAGATGATAGTTCTCTTAGGGTTAGAAATGTTGGCTCAGACGGGAGAATAAGTGCCAGTTTTCATTACGGATGGATGCCATCTAATTCCATACACGTATTCACCTCAGCTCTTGGTATTGTGAGAACTCGAACCATAACCTTAAGCCCACCACGTGAAACACTCGCCACAGACCTCCAAAGGATTGCAGGGAATAATTTCCGGCTGGAACACCAACTAGGTATGTTGTCCGATACTGCAAGTTTTGGTTTGGGGCTGATTCCTGTATATGGTCCGTTTTTCAGTACAAGTTCATTTGTCATGGGAACATTAAATAGGAGAACAAGTGGCCAAAATGCGACAGGAAATATGAGCAATGGTGAATTAACAATTGCTTACTGGAGTTTATCTGAATACCATAGAGATCTCGCACTTGAGGGAATCGTTATCACGGATTCTACGAGTGGAGTTTTAGGTGCAAATCGCGATACACGCATACAGAGTTGGCCTACGGCTCGAACGCCCGAGAGCCTAAGAGCTTTAGATGCATTCGTAGATATGGATATTTCTTGGGATGAGTTTTTGCAAAATCCAACAATCGGACTCGATGCCTATATTGGACTTAGCGGAACACAGCGAGATGAACTCTGGACGATGGTTCGCAATAACTGGGAAGCGGCGGGTAGCCAAGTTTCACCGCCAGTTCAAAGCCAAACTCCAACACAACCAGTTCAAAGTCGCCCTCAAACCACCACACCGTTGCCGTATACTCCTAGAAGGGATAACAAATCGCAAGAGTATTAATGTGAGGTTGAAAATGGATAAAAGGATGAGTAAAATGAAAATAACAATAACTGCAATATTAATAACTATACTGTTGCTGTTTTTTGCTTGTAACTACAGAAAGGAGCCTGAAGCTTTGGTAAATTTAGATAAAATGAATTTTGCGTTTCATACACAGATATTTGATTTTCAGATGGTCATTGATGGAGAGATAGAAACGAGACTTGCCGCTGTGCGTGCTTGGAATGCAACAAACCCAGACGGACCTGAGTTTAACCCATTTTACACAGAGTTAATTTTTGTTCACAATCAATCAGAAGCAAAAGGTTTTTCTGATAATATAATAGTTGCTTGGCCTGCGGATAGACCGATTGCTCAAATAATGGTTGATAGAATGAACGTAATCACCAATCGCACTTCTGAGGAACTGGGTAATGGTCGGAATCCTATTGATCTTGAAGATTTTGGTTTAGCCTACCCTATAACCATAATGGATCTCGTGGATAATTGGGAAAGTGTTCTTGCTGTATGGATGACCTTTACAGAGGATGAACGGATGAGTGTTAGACCTTAAACCCTAACATGGCTCTATACACTTCGTTGACGACTGGGGTGATTTACACAAATCCCAACAAACCAATACCCAATAAGGAGGACTCACCAAATGTTCATAACCCTAACAATAAAAACCACCGCCAACCAAGCCGACATCCGCATAGACCACCAACAAAAAATCTCCGAAGGTCTACGTGTCCTGCGAGAAAGCGGAAGAATGCTCCCTGGCCAAACCCCAGACTTCTTCCGCTCATGCGTAAAGGAAACCTTGGTAAGTTCGTACAAAACCTTCAAAGAGGAAGGTGTCTTTGATGGAGATATTTTAATTGCAATAGAACCATAATGCCACAAGAACTGTAATACCAAGAACCACAATACCACAAGCTAGGCTTCACAGCGCTTGTGAAAGATTATAGTTGTATATAACTATAATCGACTGATGAAGATTAAGAAAATACACACTATAGACAAGAGGTGCTTATAAACATGAACGACACCCTACAAATCTCTGTACGTAACAGTGAATTGACAATTCCAAAAGAAAAACGCATCTTTCTTACCTACCCAGCTGATGGGCTAGTCCGTTGCTCCTTGGAAGAGCTGGAAGATGGTGTTTCTTTCACATTTGATACAGAAGGACTGGAAAGTTCAGAACTAGTTTTGTCCAAGAAACAAGAGGAGCAGTTAAGATTTTTAATAAATTGTGCTGATTTATATGACTTACATAATGAGTACAACTTCTCCTTGTCCACAAACAATATAATGGCAGATATAAACCTCCGCCCAAAGATACTGCTAAGGGACGCACAAAGTAACAATGGTGGCAACAATGTCAGTGGAAGCCATAGTGGTGTTAGCAGTGGTGATGTTGGAAATGGTCATGCTAGCACAAACAACATCGGACAAGCTTTCTTATCAAAGTACAAATCCTTAATCGGAAACTTTTTCCTGCCCAAATACAATTACCATGACTTTGAACGGGGGGGTGAGGACTTATTTAAGAAAAACAAGCTTCTGTCAGAGCTATCTGAAATGGAGGGCGTTTCCGAAATAAAGAACCGACTGACAAAAGAATATCACACCATAGTAAGAGAAGTAGAACAGACAAGAATCTCCGTCCCAAAACGAAATATGTGGACTTCACGCATAGCTATACCCTTACTAACCCTTTCATTAATAGCCGCTTCTTTCTTCACGTTCATGGCTTTTTGGAACGACATCCCATACAGAAATCAAGTAATTGCAGCAAACGAAGCTTACATAGCCGGCAATCCCTTGGACGTTCAACAAGCATTGAGTGGCTTTGCCACAACCGAACTATCCCATGAAACTAGACACATCCTCTCCCGTGCATATGTATCCACTGAACCACTTAGCGAAGCACAAAGAAGTAATATAATGATGGGGCTAACCCTTATGGCTGATACCACCATATTTGACTATTGGATACATCTTGGTAGATTAGAATTTTACCAAGCCATTGACATAGCCCAAAGATTTGGTGATAACGAACTACTCCTATTCGCTTATCTAAGGCAAGAAGCCGCTGTTAGAGTTGACCCAAACTTGACTGGTGCCGAAATGGTAACTACCCTTCAGTACATAGAAGGTCGCATTAATGCCTTGCAAAGGGATAGAGATGATACGGTTGAATTTATGGTTGGTGAGGACGAAGGTTACGAACAAGGTGAAGGTTATATTTCGGGTTATGATTACGATGGTGACGAAACCTATTATGACGGAAATAGCTATAATGACAGCGATGACCTTGGCAATGACGAAAGTGACGAAGATGGTGCAGATGATGACGAATAGCATTATCAAAGTGACGTTAACCGCCCGACTACGTAGCCAGAGATGAAGTGATTGATACAGAAGATGTAAAGAGTATCACTAAATCTTCGTTGAACCAAAATTAAGTCACAAAGTCACAAAACCCGTAAAACTCATAGACACAAAACCCGTAAAAATGTAAACCTGTAAATTAGTGCATATCTCATTTTGAATATTAAGGAGGTACAAAAATGTCTGGCAAAATAATGATTCAATATGAAGCGGTCTATGCTAAAACAGCAGAGCTACGTAGTCGCATAGAAAATGAGCTTAGGGAAATGGATACTTGTTATCGGCAATTAAATCCAGCTATGCAAAGCATGGACAGTAAAACCAATGCTGTTTTCATGGAGACCATGGCAGAAAATAAGCGTAAAGCCGAAGTAACGGCAGAAGCCCTACATAAGTTACTAATGTTTATGGAAATCTCCGCTCGACAAGTGGAACATGATGAGCTTATACTAAAAGGCACATTCTCCATGGCATCTGGTGCGGTTTTTGGTGCGAGTGCAGGCTCGAGAGGAAGCTCTGATTCTGAAGCCCCGACTGAAACCTCAGCAGAAAATTCGGCCGAAACCTCATCGGAAAGTTAAATCAAGTCTAAGTTAAACGCAAATTTAACGTAAAACCAAATCTAAATTAAACATAAACTGAATTTCAAAAACAATGCATAATTAGCACATCAAATACATCAACGAATTAAAATCACACCTTAAGTCCAAGCAACACCGCAACTTCAATCTCAAACAAAGGAGGAAACACAAATGATACACGGGTTCTCGGGATTAGCTGCTTTTAGATATTTAGGGGATGTAACACAAGCACACGAAACTGCTTCAAGTTCTGCGGCACAAAGTCAGGCGGGGGCCCCACCAAATTCCCCACCCATCTTCCGAGGTAGTCTCCTACCCTTTAGAATGGAAGATGCAAAAACAGGAAGGCACGTAACAGGTCAAAACACCTCCAGCAATATTGTTGTTAGTCAGACAGAGTATAACGACATGGTTCGTAGAATTAGTGAGGTAGATGATAAAATGGGTCGCTGTCTATATCAAGTGGCATCAGAAATAGAAGCAATGTGCCAAACCATGTTCATAATGCCCGCTGCCGTTCCTAGATGCCTTAACGTCTCGGGAACAATAAAATCATCTTTAGGAGAGTTTCGCTCTGTTACAGAGGATTCTGCACTGGAGATACTAGGGTTTGTTCGGGATATTGATGGGATTGGGCGGTAGTTTGGTTCCCTTGCAACTGACAGCCAAAGTCAAGTAGGCTATATCGAGAAGGCAAGTAAAGAGCCAAGAAAGAACCATTAAACATCCATAAAATAACTACTGATACAAAAAGGAAGGCAACTAACCCAACAAAGGAGACTATCCCATGGACTTATTCGTCTGGAACCAACACCAAGCAGAACAAATCCGCCAAGAATCCGAACGAACCCTACAAGCCCAAGCAAGCGACATGAGAATCGCCGCACAAGCCTTCATTCAACAAGCAACACAACTAGAAGCACAAGCCACTGCACAAGAACATATAGCAGCCACAGCCATGAAAACAATCACCGAAACCATCATCCACAGAGATTCAGACGGTGGATATTATGAAGAAGCAATCAGTCGCCTAGTGCCAGATGAAGCAGCTAGAGCTGCTGCTAGAGCAGCAGCGACACAATTAAGAAACGACGCACAACAAAGACGACATTCGGCAAATTTATTAAACCTAGGTGCCGATGTGCTTGAAAGTAAAATAGCAGCCACAAACAACCTCTTCAACGAAATGTTTAACCAGTGCCAACACATGGATAGATACCGTGCAGAACGTTTACTTGACATAAGAAACCAAATAGAACGTTACACAAGAACTATGGAGATTTTAAGAGATAGTTTTAGTCTGAGTATTAGTAGTATGGATGGCTTTGCTTATATG
>WQZZ01000087.1 GCA_009780485.1 Defluviitaleaceae bacterium
AACTATCATTGTACCCATCGTCATGTCACCCACAATAACGAAATAAGCACTTACAGAAACGATGGTGGCTATCATTAAAAAGCTAGAGTATCCTGCGGCAAAATTGGCAAGGGTTTCAAAAAACTCTGCCCTCATTCGTTTTCCTTCTACCTTTTTGTTTTCCCTCTCATGTCTTTCCATAAAAATATCTTGCTTGTCATAAGCCAAAATTTCTCGTTGACCCTGTATGCACTCCCTAGCCACATCCACATATTCCGATGTTGCGTCAGAATATTCCTTCGTCCTTCTGTTCATACCCTTGCCGAATGGGGCGGTGACGGCTGTAATGCCAACCATAACGCCGATAACCGCAAGGGTTAGCCACGGATTTACCCATATCATAGCGGCAATCGTAAACACAATGGCAGAAATTCGCATTGCCATTAAGGCTTGGTGGCGGTAATATTTATCCCGCAACACATCAATGTCTGCCGTGAAAAAACTTAAATCCTTGCTACTATCTTCTGCTGGGGTTTTAAGTTTACGGGCAAACAAAAACGCCATGCGGTGGCGACGTGCCAAAAACAGCATTTCAAATGTGTATGCCAGACGAAAGCGTACTGCCGTAAGGCTTGTCAAAAATTCTGCACCCCAAATGAGAGCCATCAAGCCAATGGCTGGCCACAGGGCATCCATGTCACGGTTTTCTGCTGCTTCTACAATGCCACCAAGACCAAATGCAACAGCGACACCCACTGCTGATGATATAATTGAAAATATAATGGCGATGGTTAAATTAAATTTCGATTTCTTTGACGACATAATTTGTCTACCTCCGATATTTTAATAATACTAATATAGCAACTCATCACTCAAAAATCAATCAACCATCAGTTGAATTATCGGTTGAATTTTCTTCAGAAGGCAAAGGGATTGTTTTGGCAATCTCCGCTATCATTGGTGGTGTTATTAAAATTATGAAATCGTTGACCTCATAATATTTCATGGATTTGCCAGTTTCTGAAATTTCATAACTGCTTTTCACCATTTCTGCATCTTCTAGCTTTTTTAAGTGCATATACAATAGTGGTCTGCTTATTTCTAAGATTTTTGCCAGCTCGCTTACATATCGTCGACCCTCCCAAAGTATGCCTACAATTTTAAGGCGTATGGGGTGGGAGAGACCGCTATAAACTCTCAAATAATCTTCAGCACTTCGATTATTCATATCATCCCACGTCTTTCATCATTTTTTCGATAGAAGCAAGGGTTTCTTTGGTTTGTGCCAGCTCCTCCATTATTTTGGCGTTACATTCCATAATTTCTTTTGACAGTTTTTCAAATTCACGCTTTTCAAGCACACCACTTGCACCACGAGACCTTTTGAAGGGGCTGTAACTTGCCGCCGAAACAGACACAATTACCGTTATACCTGCCACAATTAATGCTGCTACCCAAGGAAAATCCATACTAACAACTCCTTTAATTTTTTATTTTTATATCATGTGTAATAATTATATTACACATGATATAAATTGTCAAGAAAATTTTTTAGATTTTTGTAAATAAAAAAGTGGCAAACCACTGGATGCCACTTTTTAAGTAATTACAAGTTGATTTTTGTAGGTGGTGTAGCTTTTAAGCGTGCATATTCCGCTTCCAAGGCGTCTTTGTTGGGCTTGCTACGTGTCATCCAATCTCTCAATTGCACAAATACTTTATGGGCAATGAAAACACCCCACGTGACATACATACCGAAGAAAATATCAAAATTCAGGTTTCTAAAACCGTCCGAGATAATTAATAGAAGCATAAAGCTCGCAAAATACGCTACTATGTGAATGATAAGCTCTTTACGTTTGCGAATGTTGCGTCTTGCGAGGTGCATCAGCAAATCGTCGCTGGGGGTTTTGGGTGTTGCATGGGTTTCGGCGGTGTCCCGCAAGTCGATATATTGATTGTTTTCCATTTCGTCCTCCTTGTTTGGGGCTATCTGCAATTCAATGGCAGAACCTTCGTTAAGCCATGTTGCACGCCCTTTCAAAACCAGTTGTTTTGCCCTGCGCTGAAAGGTTTCGCCCACTTTTGTCTTGTTTTGGTCGTAAATAACAACCTTGTCCATTTTATTCCTCCTTGCCAATGTTGCATCACGGCTTCTGCTGTTTTTTGTTATGGGTGCCATCCCCAGCCGTGGTATTTATATATACGTTGGTTTTTTGCTTTTGTCTGAAAATTTATTGAAAATATTCATCAGTTGTCCATTTGGCAGGGTTGTCGTTAATGTATTGCCAGATTTCCCTGTACCTTGCTTCATTAAGAATAATATGCTCATAAAATGACTTCTGCCAGACGGCAAAACCCGCACTCTTACTCACAACACCTTTCATCTGATTGACAATACGTGAAATGGTAGGGGCGGGCATTGCCCGTCCTAATTCTGCTTGCACTTCCGTCAAAATTAAAATCATATGTATGTGATTTGGCATTATAACGTACTTATCAACGACAACATTAGGATAAAAATTCGGAATGCCTTCAATTGCTACCCTTACAATCTCACCTACTGGAGATAATTGGTATTCAATTTGGCTGTTGTCTACAGGAATAGGACGGGCAATGCCCGCCCCTACCCATAATGTGTGTTCTTTGTCTTTTGTGCAGATTGTAACAAAATAGTAGCCTGCTTGGCTGTAGTTGTATTCCGTTAATCGTGAGTGTTTACGTCTGTGATTTGACATTTTGGCTAGATTGCCTTTCGGGTTTCTTGCACAATTAAGTTTGTGTCAATAAGTGCAGATACCCGCTCAAAATCAACATACATTTCACGGTCTTCCTCTAAAGTTGGTGCAACACCCCTTACAAGGTCGTATGCTACCTGTGTTGCCTTGCCCAACTTTCCATCACCAGACAAGTCGATGCCCTGTGTGGCACATAGAAGCTCGATTGCTAGGGTTTTCTTTAGGTTAAATAGTACTTCGCTGGCTTTTCTTGCACCAATTGTACCCATGGACACATGGTCTTCTTGGTTGGCGGAAGATGGTATGCTGTCCACACTGGCAGGGTGGCAAAGCACCTTGTTTTCAGACACAAGGGCGGCGGCGGCATATTGGGCAATCATAAATCCAGAGCTTATACCGCCTGTCTTAGTCAAAAAGCCTGGCAGACCTGAAAGAGCAGGGTTCACAAGACGCTCGATACGACGTTCGGACACATTACACAGCTCCGCCATGGCAATTGCCAAAAAGTCCATGGGTAAGGCAATGGGCTGACCATGGAAGTTACCACCAGAAATAGCAATATCTTCCTCATGGGCAATTATCGGGTTGTCCGTAACGGCGTTTATCTCAATCAACAATTTTTCTTCAACATAAGCCAAAGCATCCTTGCTTGCCCCGTGGATTTGGGGGATGCAACGCAAGCTATAGGCATCTTGAACACGCACCTGCCCCTGCTTTGTTACTCTTTCGCTTCCTGCTACCAGCTCAAGCATATGTTTTGCGGTGGCAACTTGCCCTTTTTGTGGGCGAACAGCGTGTAAAGTTGGGTGGAAGGCACAGGTAATTCCCTGCAAGGCTTCCATGGTTAAAGCCCCTGCAATATCTGCTGTAATTGCGAGGTTTTTTGCATCATAAAGGGTCAATGCACCAATGGCGGTCATGGCTTGGGTGCCGTTTATTAGGGCAAGTCCCTCCTTCGCCGCCAGCACGATTGGGGTAATGCCCGCCGACTTCATGGCTTCCTCGCCAGTCATCAGTTTGCTGTCAAAAAAGGCTTCGCCAAGCCCGATTAGAGTTAGGGCAATATGAGATAAAGGAGCTAAGTCACCAGAAGCCCCAAGAGAGCCTTTTTCAGGCACGCAAGGCACAACCCCAGCATTAAGCATATCAACAAAGGTTTGTAAAAGCTCTAAACGAACGCCAGAAAAGCCAGCCGCAAGGGAGTTTACCCGCAAAAGCATCATCGCCCGCACAATTTCGGGGGAAAGCCAAGAGCCAACACCACAAGCGTGGCTAACAATTAAATTGTGTTGCAGCTGTGCCACATCTTCGGCAGAAACTGTCACCTTAGAAAATTCCCCAAAACCTGTGTTTATGCCGTAAACTGTGCGGCCTTCCGCCACAATGCCCTCCACATAAGCACGAGAAGCGTTTATTTTCGGGACGGCTGATGGGTCAATCTCCACAGGTTGCCCCCAGCGTGCTACATTTACAACATCTTCCAAGGTTAGACCATTACCATTTATCAAAACTTTTTTCATTTGAATTCTCTCCTTCAAAGGTTTAATTTTCAGATAAATCCATTATATAATAATCAAAGTCAATTTGCAACGACAAATCACCTTGACAAAATCCCTACTTTGATTTACCATTAGAAGTAACAAAAATAATCTGCAAAGGACGGTAGATAAAATGCAAATTAAACTTTCGGACAAGTTACCAGAATACCCCAAGTTTCAAGAGGGGATTAGACGTGCGCCAAAGCGAGGCTTTCGTTTAACGGAGGCACAGGCAGAGAAGGCATTGGCTAATGCCTTGCGTTATGTACCAGAAAACTTGCACGAAACCCTTGCACCCGAGTTTATGGAGGAGCTTGTGACTTATGGGCGTATTTATGCCTATCGCTATCGTCCCGAAGGGCGTTTATGGGGTAAGCCTGTGGACGAATATGAGGGCAAATGCCTAGAAGGCAAGGCTTTCCAAGTGATGATTGACAACAACCTAGATTTCGACATTGCCTTATACCCTTATGAGCTGGTAACATATGGCGAAACAGGGGCGGTGTGCCAAAACTGGCTACAATATCAACTTATTATGGAGTATTTGAAGGTGCTTACGCACGATTTAACTCTGGTGGTGCAAAGTGGACATCCACTGGGTTTATTCCCTTCCAAGCCAGATGCACCAAGGGTTATCGTCACCAATGGCTTGATGATGGGAATGTTTGATAATCTGAAAGATTTTGAAATTGCGGCACAACTTGGCGTTACCAATTACGGGCAAATGACCGCAGGTGGCTGGATGTATATTGGACCACAGGGTATCGTCCACGGCACATACAACACCATTCTACACGCTGGTCGGATGAAGTTGGGATTACAAAAAGGTGAAGATTTGGCGGGCAAGCTATTTGTATCCAGCGGACTTGGCGGGATGAGTGGCGCACAACCCAAAGCCATTGAAATCGCTGGCGGTGTAGGTATTATTGCAGAGGTTGACCCAAGCCGTATCCAAACTCGCCACAGTCAAGGCTGGGTAAAAGCCGTGTGCCACACCCCTAAAGAAGCCTTTGATTTGGCGAGAGAATATCAAGATAAGCGTGAAGCCTACTCGATTGCCTATGATGGAAATATTGTTGACTTATTACAATATGCCGTTGACAACAATGTACATATCGACTTGTTGACAGACCAAACTAGCTGTCACGATGTGTACAATGGCGGATACTGCCCACAAATCAGCTTTGAGGAGCGTACCCGACTGTTGGCAGAGGACAGGGATAAGTTTGAAAAGCTGATTAATGAAACCCTGTTAAAGCATTACGAAGCCATTGACGTGCTGACCAGCCGTGGCACTTATTTCTTCGACTATGGCAATTCCTTCCTAAAGGCTTTATATGATTGTGGTGTTACCAAAATCAGCAAAAACGGCGTGGACGAAAAGGACGGGTTTATCTACCCTTCTTATGTCGAGGACATTCTTGGTCCAGAGCTTTTTGACTATGGTTATGGTCCATTCCGCTGGATTTGCCTATCCCGCAACATGGACGACCTTCGCAAAACCGACAAGGCGGCACAGGATTGTATTGACCCTACCCGTCGTGAAGCCGACAGGGATAACTACGCTTGGGTGCGGGATGCAGAGAAAAATGGTCTGGTTGTGGGAACATATGCCCGCATTTTGTATCAAGACGCTGTGGGGCGTACCCAAATCGCCTTGAAGTTTAACGAAATGGTGCGTAATGGGGAAATTGGACCTGTTATGCTCGGGCGTGACCACCATGACACAGGCGGGACGGACAGTCCCTTCCGTGAAACCAGCAACATCAAAGATGGTAGCAATATGACGGCAGACATGGCAACCCAAAGTTTTGCGGGTAACGCTGCCCGTGGTATGTCTTTGGTAGCCCTGCATAATGGTGGTGGTGTGGGCATCGGAAAATCCGTCAACGGTGGTTTTGGTCTTGTTCTTGACGGTTCTACCCGTGTGGACGAAATCATCAAATCTGCCATGATGTGGGATGTTACCTGTGGTATTGCCCGCCGTTCATGGGCAAAAAACCCCAACGCCATTTCCACCGCAAAGGAATACAATGAGCAACACGGCGGACACATCACCCTACCATATCTAGCCAATGAAGATTTAGTTGCCCAAACCGTTAAAAAAGCCATGGGTAAATAGAAAGTAGAAAAAATTAGGAGGATAAGTTACTATGACAAAAATTGTACAATGTGTACCAAATTTTAGTGTGGGTTCTGATGAGGTTATTTTGAAGGGCTTGGCGGACATTGCCCAGTCTGTTGCTGGTTGCACCTTGTTGGATTACAGCGGGGACAAGTCCCACAACCGAAGTGTTTATACGCTGGTGGGAAGTCCAGAAGCTTGTGCAGATGCGGCGGTTGCCATGGCAAAATTCGCATCTGAAAATATTGATTTAACCAAGCATGAAGGCGAACATCCACGCATGGGAGCTACAGACGTTATCCCCTTTGTGCCGATTAAAAACATCACTATGGAAGAATGTGTGGAAGTTGCCAAAAAAGTTGGCGAAAGACTTGCAACAGAGCTTAATATCCCTGTGTTTTTGTATGAGGAAGCCGCAACGTCATCAAACCGCAAAAACCTTGCCACCGTACGCAAAGGTCAGTTTGAAGGCATGGCAGAGAAGTTGCAACAGCCCGAATGGAAGCCAGATTTTGGCGACACCAAACCTCACCCAACAGCAGGGGTTACAGCGGTTTGTGCCAGACGACCACTAATTGCTTTTAACGTCAACCTTTCCACCAACAATGTCGACATCGCCAACAACATCGCCAAGGCAATCCGTGGCTCGTCAGGTGGTTTGAAGCATGTTAAGGGCATCGGCATTTATATCGAGGAGAGGGACATGGCACAGGTTTCCATGAACCTTGTAAATTACGAAGTTAATTCCCTTTACCGTGTGGTGGAATTTATCCGTATGGAAGCCAAGCGTTACGGTGTGCAGGTTATCGGGTCAGAACTTATCGGCATCGCTCCAGCCCGTGCTTTGATTGAATCTGCCGAATACTATCTACAACTTGAAAACTTCGATTTTGAGAATCAGGTTTTGGAAAATGCCCTGCTGTAATCGGAGGCTGATAGATAGTCCGAATTATAATGGCTTTAGGTGGTGCAGTTTTGCTTGGGATTTCACAAGTTTTAATTAGGCACAACAATTTAATCGGCAATTTGTACGAGGAAAGGAAAAAAGACGATAATGTATGATTTAGTGATAAAAAATGCCTTGTTGGCGACCGCCACGGGCAAAGCCCCTAAAAAAGGGACAGAACAAAAAGATATTACAATTATGCCGTCTGTTAGCATTGGTGTTAAAGATGGCAAAATTGCCTGCATTTGTGCCGACGACCAGTGTTGTGAAGGCAAACAAGTTGTGGACGCAGGTGGACAGCTTGTAACGGCTGGTCTTGTGGACAGCCACACCCATCTTGTTTTCGGTGGTTTTCGCCAGCACGAGCTGGAAATGAAACTTCGTGGGGCGGAATATTTAGAAATTTTGGCGGCGGGTGGTGGCATTTTGTCCACGGTAAAGGCGACCCGTACCACATCCGCTGATGAATTGCATGACAAAGCAACGGACTTCCTTGACCAAATGATGGCACATGGCACAACCACCGTGGAAGCTAAAAGTGGATACGGCTTGGACTATGAAACTGAGCTGAAACAATTGGAAGTTGTGGCAAAATTGCAAAAAACCCACAAGATGGATATTGTGTCCACATTTATGGGTGCGCACGCTGTTCCGCCTGAATTTAAGGGTAATACAGAAGGGTTTGTTGATTTACTAATCAACGATATGATACCAAGGATTGCTAAAACTGGTCTATCCCCATACTGTGACATTTTTTGCGAGCAAGGTGTGTTTGATGTAGAGCAAAGCCGACGCATTATGGAAGTCGCTAGAAGCCATGGTTTTCAGCTAAAAATCCACGCTGACGAAATTGTGGATTTAGGCGGGGCAAAACTTGCCGCTGAGCTTGGTGCGG
>WQZZ01000088.1 GCA_009780485.1 Defluviitaleaceae bacterium
AAAATTGTCCTTTCTTTCACAAAAAAGCATAAGGATGCTTTTGTTGCGTTGTCGGAATGTGAGGATGCGGAGGATATTGCCACTTTTAAGCACACCCCTCATTTTAGTAAGATAAAGTCTTCAGTGGTGGAGGGCTTGAATTTGGAGGATTTGGGAGAATTGGCTGAATTATCCGAATTGAAGGAATTACAGAACCTTAATCGTAACGATTAATGCACAATAATAGGGTGAGGGCTTTTGCCCCCACCCTATATTTATTTAGCCTAATGTTTTTCTTCCTTTTGCTTTACTTGTTCTAACTGTTCTGGCGTCAATGGTCTTATGACCATAACATCATCATTTACACCTAGGTAGGTGTTTTCGTTCCACCTTAAGCTATCTCTTAATTCTTTGTTTAGATGCAGACGACCCAAGTCGTCTAATTCTTTTGTATTGGGTGACTGACAACCTTCTTTTGCTTTTTGGATTACTAGTGTTTCATCATCCAATTTTGTTACGGTTACTTTTGGGGATGGGTCTAGTGTTAGACCTAGTTTTCTTCTCAATTCACTAGGTAATACTAGCTTGCCCAAATCGTCCAATCTTCTTGGAATTGTTTCCATGTGTAATTCTCCTCTCTTGTGTCAAGGTAAATTGTGCTTGACAATGAGACCTGATAGATGTTAGAATTATCTCAGGTCTTTTTGGGACTTGTACGGTGTTGCCTGTCTGGAATTCTGCCAAGAATATGGACAGACAGGCAACTTTATACAAGTCATTTACAAAGTAATATGTAGGGATTTGGCTATCGCCTTAGCCCTTATTTATATTTTACAGTCTGTTTATGCAATTGTCAAGCCTTTTTTGAAAATAATTGGAACTTTTCGCAATAACACTTCTAACCCCGCCACATACCACTCATTCGCTGCACAAACACACCATGGTAGGGGCGGGCATTGCCCGTCCCACTTGTGCAGACGATAGCGTTAAGCTTCAAAGAATATTGCCAGCAGATATGAATGTCTAGATTTAATGGGCTACAGGTTTGTTTTTGTAAACCAACCAACAAGCTACGGCTACTGCCAGCCCAAGTACAATTGAAAGTTGGGGGGCGAAGGGGAATTGCAAGAAGTTAAAAAATGACTCCAACAATTGGTCCTCAAAAATCATGTTGGCGGCTATGTAACCTAGGTAGCCCGTTGCGACGGCAAATAAAATCTTATACTTGTTTATTAGCTTTATAATGGCTTCCGACCCAATTAACAGGACAGGCACGGAAATGATAAGCCCCAGAAATGCCATTGTCATACCTTGCATGGACACGTTGCCAGCATCATCCGCCACAACGGATAACACAGCGATTACATTGTCCAAAGACATGGAAATGTCGGCAGCAATGATAATCAGCATAGCTTTCCAAAAACCACCGCTTTTGCTGGGTTTTTTAGGGGTGTCGCCGCTGCCACGAAACATACCTACAATAACATAAATCAGCATTGCTCCGCCTATTAGGCGGATGTGCAACCAAGTGATTGTGAACAAATGCCCGATTAACAAAATGAATATCAATTTTAAGCCTAGAGATAGCCAGACACCGAACAGGCGGGCTGTATTGGCTTTTTTTGGTTCTAAATGTCGGCTGGCAAGGGCGATAACCCCGATGTTGTCCAGCGATACAATTAAATTTATAAGAATCACTTGTATAAGTTCAGACATGGCAACTCCTTGAAACAAGCTTTGTGAAACAAATATATGCTTGTTTTTCGGTAAATATATCTTGTGTTTTTTGGTGGTGTAGGTTATAATGATGATGTGTGTAGAATTCGGGCAAAAGAGGGGGTTGCTAGAGTGCTTGTTCGTGAAATAGCCGAGAGTGACTATGCTACCGTGTGCCATTTATGGAGTGAGGTTATCGGAAATAAATGGGCGACAGAAGATGCTGTTAAACTGCATTTTGACAAGACAAAAGATAATCGGGATTATGATACCTTTGTGGCAGTGGTGGATGGCGAAGTTGTGGGTTTTATAACTGCCGTTACAGCCCTATCCCCTGGTTGGGAGGTAGGTTATATGCACCTTCAGTGTATGGCGGTGCAGGAAAATTCGCAGGGCAAGGGTATTGGCTCTGCTATGCTTGAGCATTTGGAAAACCACGCAATGGAAAAGGGTGTGTTTTCAATGATTTTGAACACAGGCAAACAGAGAAAAGAAGCCCACACTTTTTATGAGCAACATGGGTATGAAGGACATTCCTATTGTTTTTCTAAGATGATGTGTGGTAAATAAATTAGGCAATAACAATTTAATTATAGATGTTTTTAGGAAAGTGACAAAAATGAGGATGTGGCGTTGTGGATGTTTTGGTGAACACGGCTTTATGGTTGACGATTATGCCTGTGGCTACCTTCATCCACGAAGCGGGTCACGTGGTGATGACTAGGGTGTTGCATGGCGACAAAGGTTGGTCTATACACCTTGGTTCTGGTAAAGTGATTTTTAACAGCGAACGCTTGAAAATACGCACTTTGTTTTTCTGGGGCGGGCTTGCTAGGTTCACCAAAACTGTTGATGCAAGGTGGCGTAAGATTATGCGTTCGGCTGGAGGTTCTTTAGCGAATTTACTTTGCATTGGCGGGTTATTATTGTTGTCGTTGCTTACCCGAATGGACTATACCGTGGAAAGTGAAACAACTGACTTACTTAACCGCATCGCCAACATATTTCTCATAGCAAATATTGCAAATGCTGTTATTCCGCTAATCCCCGTGACATATCGTTCTGGCATATTTGTTGGGTTGGATAGCGACGGACTGTCTATTATTCGCTATATACGTGGCGAAAAGTAATTTTGGGCAATAATCAAATTTAACATAAATAATTTTTAGGAGAGTGACAAAATGTCGAAAGTTTATGATGTAATTATTATTGGTGGTGGCCCTGCGGGTCTTTCTGCGGGTTTGTATGCTGGGCGTGCAAGGCTTAGCACATTGATGATTGAGAAGTTGACCGAAGGCGGGCAGATTGTAACCACTAATGAAATCGAAAATTACCCGGGTGGTATGGAGCATGATTCTGGACCTTACTTGATTGCACGCATGGTAGAGCAATGCAAAAAGTTTGGTGTGGAAACCTTAAAGGCGACCGTTACTGATGTTCAGTTGGATGGGGATGTTAAAACCGTTACTGCTGGCGGGCAGACGTATCAAGCGAAAACCGTAATGGTGGCAAGTGGAGCAAACCCACGTCCAATTGGTTGTCCTGGTGAGAAGGATTATATTGGACAAGGTGTTAGCTACTGTGCTACTTGTGACGGTGCGTTTTTTGAGGATTTGGAGATTTATGTGGTTGGCGGTGGTGACTCTGCTGTGGAGGAAGCTTTGTATCTAACTAGATTTGGTAGAAAAGTTACTATTATCCATAGGCGTGATGAGCTTCGTGCTGCTAAATATTTGCAAGAGCAAGCATTTGCCAACCCGAAAATTGAGTTCATGTGGGACAGCACCGTAACAGAAATTGGCGGTGACGAGGTTGTGCAACGTATGGTTGTCGAAAACCTTAAAACAGGCGAAAAAACCGAAATTGTTGCAAGTGAAGAAGATGGGGCATTTGGTATTTTTGTTTTTGTTGGTCTTGTGCCGAATTCTCAAATTTTTGAAGGTAAGCTTAACATGGAGGGTGGATATATCCCGACAAATGAGGATATGGAAACCAATGTTAAGGGTGTTTATGCCATTGGTGACATTCGTGTGAAAACGCTTCGTCAAGTGGTTACGGCAGCGGCTGATGGTGCAATTGCGGCTATTATGGCTGATAAGTATATCAGCGGTCATTAAGATTTTCCCGAAGGGGGAGTTATATGAACTTTATCGTGTTCTTGTGGTCAATTTGCACTGTTGTCCAAACTTACTTAGGGTTTGGCACGGCTTACCGTCTGACTAAGGCTGGTGGAGATAATGGCGTGTCCTTGTTTGGTTGGATGATTGTTACGAATTTGGTTGCTATGGTTCCTGGTCTTGGTATTTGGATGTGGTTCAAATACCGTGATGGTACTAATCACTCAGATAAACTCCCCAGGACAATTATGCAAGATGAACCAAATTCTAATGGTGGCATACCTAAAGATTTTATGTAGTGGAGGGATTTTATGGAAGCTAAAGAAGTTTTATTATTACTAACTGATGATTGGGCGGATTGGGAAGCCAGCTTTGCGGTGTCTTTCATAAATGCGGAAGAAGGATGTGTCGTTAAGACCATTGCCGTGGACGAAAAACCCAAGGTTTCGATGGGTGGCTTGCGTACGGAAATCGACTATACAATCAGCCGATATACAAATTTTGATAATTTAGCGATGGTTATTCTGACGGGAGGAACTTCTTGGAGGAATAACGATTATCAAGATTACCCTGAGATTAGAGAATTTGTTGCAAATGTACGTGATAAAGATATACCTGTTGCCGCTATTTGTGGTGCCACCTCTTATCTAGAAAAACATGGGTTTACTGACCATTCCCAACCGAAGCAAGTCACCAATGAGAACGGATTTATCACAGCTAACGGAACGGCGGCACTAGAATTTACCCGTGAAATACTTTTGACCTTAAAAGTCCGTTCTGATGAGGATGTTGAGGGATGGTACAATTATTTCAAAAACGGGGAATAGTATCAGGGAGTGCAGAATGGATAAAAATTCAATTTTAAGGCAACTTCCTAAGATGGACACCCTTCTTGAGGAAAGTTGTTTAGATGTTTTAGGTAAAAGCATCCGTGCCAATGTGGCAAAGGTGGTGCTGGATAACATTAGGTCGGATATTTTATCCGACCTTTTGACCGTTGTCCCTAGCAATGACGAAATTTTGTCGCAAATCTTGAAATTAGGGCAACTGCAAGCACGTGGACTGCAAAGAGTGATTAATGCTACGGGCATTGTGTTACACACCAACTTGGGGCGTGCGCCTCTTGCGGAAAATGTCGCCCGTTACGCCGCAGAAATGTCGCTTAGTTATTCCACATTGGAATTTGACTTGGAAACAGGCGGACGAGGTAGCCGAATGGCTGGGCTGGAAGCTCAATTAACAAATTTAACGGGTGCAGAGGCGGCTTTGGCTGTAAACAACAATGCCGCCGCTGTGCTTTTGGTGCTTTCGGCTCTTTGTGCAGGTGGCGAGGTTGTGGTTTCTCGTGGGGAGCTGGTTGAGATTGGCGGTTCGTTTCGTGTGCCAGAGGTCATCGCACAAGGTGGTGCGATTTTGCGGGAGGTTGGTGCGACGAATTCTGCCCGTTTGTCGGATTATGAAAATGTCATTGGTGACAACACATCAGCCCTACTAAAGGTTCACACCTCAAATTATCGTATTGAAGGCTTTACAAAAGAGGTGGATTTGGCACAGTTGCGGGATTTGGCACAAAAGCATAATCTGCCCCTTATTTACGACTTGGGGGGTGGTGCTTTAATTGACCTGTCCCACCATGAGCCAACAGTGCAGAACCTAATCGCTGGTGGTGTTGATGTGTTGTGTTTTAGTGGTGACAAGTTGCTGGGTGGTCCGCAAGCAGGAATTATCCTTGGCAAGGCTGATTTAATTGCTAAAATGCGTAAACATCCCCTTTACAGGGCTTTGCGTATGGACAAGTTGACCCTTGCTGCTCTTTCTGCTACATTAGAAATTTACGAAGACTTAGATGAAGCGAGGGAGAGGATTCCTGTCCTTGCCATGCTTACTGTTACACTGGATAAACTTGGGGAAAAAGCCAAGCAATTGTATCAAATGCTATCGAATGTTAGAAATTGTCATATAGAGATTGTAGAAACCATGTCGCAAGCAGGCGGTGGTTCGTTGCCATGTGAAAACTTCCCATCTTACGCCATTTCCCTGATGCCAGCCAAAATGTCTGTCAGTGACCTTGCAGAAAAATTGCGGGGGCTGTATTTGCCCATAATTGGACGTATCCACAAGGACAGGCTGTTGCTGGATGTGCGTACAGTTGATACATCAGATTTTAATAATATTGCTTGGGATTTACAGGAAATATTAGGTAATTAATGAGGATAGACTTATGAAGATTAGTTTACTTATTTTTTTGTTGTCATTGCTGGGCTTACTTACGGGTTGTGTTAATGACGCTGGAGATACAGCAGGGCATTGGCAGACCATCTCATCTGAACAAGCACGAGATATGATGCTGGAATCGGAAGAATTTGTGTTGCTGGACGTGCGAACCCTATGGGAATTTGAGATGGGGCATATTGAAGGGGCTATTTTGATACCTTATGACCAAATCAGGTATATGGCGGTGTCAGAGTTGATGGACAAAAGAGTGCCTATTTTTGTCTATTGTCAGAGTGGGCGAAGAAGTAGCATAGCTGCCAATACTTTGGCGGAATTGGGATATTTTAATGTATATGATTTTGGTGGCATCATTGACTGGATTTGGTAAAATTAGGCTAGGGGCGATTTGATGAATAAAAACAACGCAATTATAGGCACGGCGGGTCATGTGGACCACGGCAAAACCTCACTAATTAAGGCTTTGACAGGAATGGAAACGGACAGGCTAAAAGAGGAGAAAAAACGGGGCATTACCATTGAGCTGGGTTTTGCTTATTTAGATTTGCCTGATGGGGGCAAAGCGGGTATTGTGGACGTGCCTGGGCATGAGAAGTTTGTTCGGAATATGCTGGCAGGAGCTGGAAGCGTCGACCTCGCCATGTTGGTTATTGCTGCTGACGAGGGGATTATGCCCCAAACCCGTGAACACTTAGCGATTTTGGAGATGCTGGGTATTAGGCGGGGTTTGGTCGCCCTCAACAAAGCGGATTTGGTTGAGCCTGATTGGCTAGAAATGGTAATGCTTGACATTGAAGATGAGTTGTCGGGAACATTTTTAGAGGATGCCCAGATTATACCTGTTTCGGCTCATAGTGGGCAGGGTATTGAGGAGCTTAGGCAGAAAATTTTTGAGATGCTTACGCAGTCGCCACCAAAAAACGAGAATGTGCCATTCCGTTTGCCGATTGACAGAGTTTTTACCATGGATGGCTTCGGCACGGTTGTGACAGGTACACTTGTTGAGGGTAGTTTGAGCCTTGGCGAAGATGTGGAAATTTATCCCAGTGGGCATATGACAAAGGCAAGACGCATCCAAGTGCACGGGGGCGAGGTGGAACGTGCCACGGCAGGGCAACGTGTTGCCGTGAATTTGTCGGGGCTAAAGGTTGCCGACCTTGAAAAGGGAGATTGGGCAGCAAAGCCTGCCAGCCTTGAAAATGCCCGCCTTTTGGATGTGGTTGTGGAAATTGATAAAAACATGGAGCGGGAGATAAAAAACAACTCTCGTTTGCATTTGTATCATGGTACAAGGGATGTGCTTTGCAATTTGCTTTTGTTGGATAACAAGCCTTTGGTGGCGGGTCAGCGGGCATTTGCCCAGCTTCGGCTGGAAGAACCCTTGGCGGCAAATATTTATGACCGTTTTGTTCTTCGGTTTTATTCTCCCATGGAAACCGTGGGCGGTGGTATTATTTTAGACCCTGTTGCAATCCGGTGGAAGCGTATGGAGGTGTCGACACCCAAGCGTTTTGATGATATGGAAAAAGGTGGCATAATCCGAAGGGTTGAAGCAGTATTTGGCTGGCGAAGCCCTGAATTTCCAAAGGCTATAGATATTGAACGACGATATTTTAGACCAGAATTTGCACCGCCCAATGTTGATGACGAAACTACGTTTGGACAAGCTTTACAACAATTGACAGATGCTGGCACGTTGATAAACCTTGGCGGTCAGGTGATACATCGTGACTATTTGCGGGTGATTGGCACAAAAGCACAAAATATTTTGAACCGTTACCATAATGCCAACCCTCTGCAAGCTGGCATGACACACAAGGAGCTAATTACAAGGCTTTTGCCCAAGCTGACCCAAAGCCTTGCCGAGGGTGTTCTTGCGGAGCTTATTGCCGATGGCATGGTAAAAGAAAACGGGCAAGCCGTGGCTCATAAAGACTTTGCTGTGACGGTTTCTGCTGACCACTCTAAAATTGAAGGCAAATTGCTTTCTATTTACATGGACGGAGGTTTTGCACCGCCTGAGTTAAAGGAAGTTGCCGAGGAATTTTCAAAAGGGCAAGCCAAGGAGAAAAAGGCATTTGAACAAATGTTCGGGGCTTTGGTTAGCCAAGGGGTGTTGGTGGCACTTACGCCACAAATCCAC
>WQZZ01000089.1 GCA_009780485.1 Defluviitaleaceae bacterium
AATTTCTTTCATGTACATGGGCATTTCTTTAACGTATTGGTTAAAGTCATTTTTAATCGCCAAGAAATCGCCTGCATAGTCACCTGTAACCAATGGCGGGTTAAAGCTGCCTTGGTTTAACACAGCAATAGAGTTTCTGATTTCCATAATGGGCGCATCAACTGCTTTCAAAATGTCGTTTAGACTTTGAACAAGTTCGACCCAAGCACCTTCGAAGCGGGAGGTATCTAAGGCAAATTCCATATCGCCCATCTTCATCCTTTCGGACACCTTTTCGACTGCGTTGGCAACTTCCATGATGTTTTCACGCAGTGCCTCTATAGATATGTTGATATATTTTTCGTCACCTGGGAATTCTCGTATAGTTGCATCAAATTCGCCTCTTACAATTTTTGCAACGCAACCCAAAATCTCGGTTTTTGCCGTGGTATGATGCTCTACCATTTCGTTTACGCCCACGACAATCTTTTGATAAGCACCTTCATATTTGCTGGCGTCCGCCTGATGCTTGAAACTGCCTTCAATATGAGCTTCGTGCATTTCTGAAATATCATTAATTAGAGATGAAACAATGTCAAGATTTGTGTTAAATTCTCTGTCAATTTCATCAAGACCAAAGGAGTTGTCCTGTCTTGTGTTGTTGATTGCGGTGCCGTCACCAGAAGCGAGCGCCACGGAACGGGCGTTAAAAGCCTTTACAGACCTGCCAATTGTGCCACGTATTTGTATGGACATATAAACCATAGCAAATACAGCAAGTGCCACCAAAGCAAGAATAACAGTTGCTAAAACCGCACCAAGAACTTGCCAAACAGGTTCGTTGGTAACAGTTGTTGGCACAACGGAAACCAAAGACCAGCCCGTTGAAGCCAAGGGGAGATACATATAATAAGAACTTACACCATTGTGGTCTTGGCTGGTTACGATGCTTTCACCAGCACGCAGTCTGTTGATAATGTCTGCATAGTCTGAAACAAGGGTCATACTTTGGGCGATACCGCCAACGGTGGCAAGGCGAGGGTCTGGATGGATAATAGCTTGTCCGTCAGGGCCAAGAAGATGCAAATAACCTTCTGAAGTTGCTTCAAAGCTGGAAATCATATTATAAAGCTGTGTCAGCTCCATGTTAAGGGCAATTACGGCTTCAACTCCATTTAAGTTAGGGATGTGCATTGCCATTGTAGAACCCACATCCCCAGTTGCGGCGTTGACAAATGGCAGGGTGATTGCCAAATCGCCCCTAGCCGCTTCTGCTACTAGCCACCAAGGACGCTCTTGGGAAACAAAGGCGGGGTCAGTTGGAAACCAGCGGGTGCTGTCATAAAAGCCTCCGTCAGCGGTGGCAACCCAAATAGATTCCACGTGTCCATACTGCCATTTAACGTATTCCAACATATCCACTAGATTAGAGCGGGGAATGTTATGTATGGCGTGGGACAATGTTTCCACAATTTGGGCGCTTACGTTAAACCACGCATCAATTTCTTGGGCGTGGACAACGTTTTCCTGATACTTTCCTTCTGTAACAATGTCATAAACAGTGTTTCGCACAACGGTGTTTACAACGAGAAAAGAAGCCAAAACACCCAATAAAGAAAAAATGGTTACACCCAAAATTAACTTTACCGACAATTTCATTGGTTGGTTTTTACTCATAAAAACACTCCTTTATCCTTTGTTTTTTGGTATATAAAAAGGCGATAGTAAACCAATACGTATATATATATATATATATACGTATTGGTTACACACGCACACATACACACATATATTCAATATATAGCAAGAACTTTCGCCAACCTATAAATGTAATTAAATTATTCCTATTGTTGCGTTTATCTTATAAGCTCAAAATTCGAGAACACCCAATTGCCATTTTCGTAGACCATGTAAAAGTCAAACACATCCACAAAGTCTATGTCTGGCAGAGGTTCGCCCCAAGGCGGGTCAACGTGGATGTCCACAGAAACACGATAAATTAGTTCGTAGTCGTTCAACCAGATGATTTCGTGGGTTTCCTCGCCTGCTAATATGTTACTACCTCTATCAGCACCAAAACCATGCAAGATACCGTCAAAGTCACGGTACATGATGTGGTCGTCAAATAATAGACCATTTACAATATCATCTACGAACAATGCACGTAGATGGGCTTCCAAATCCGCAAGGGTGTTGATGGTTTCATGGATAACAGGAAACCATATGTTGCCGTAAGCTTCTATGCCACCATCCATAGACCAGTCAATATTCATGGTGGATTTTTGAAACCATGTTAAAGCTTCCCTTGCATTTTCATAAATCGCTGTTATCTCGCTGTCAGAAACAGGGTGCGAAGAATTTCCCTCGCACCCTGTCACTACAAATAACAACATTAACAACAGGGCGGTAATGAGTAATTTGTTTTTCATAATTTCACCTTAAATTATCCTTGCATTGCCTTTGCAACTTCTTCTGCAAAGTCTTCTTGCTTCTTCTCAATGCCAGCACCTTTTTCAAAACACTCAAAGTTTACAAGGCTAACATCAGCACCAACGGCTTTTGCAACGCTTTCTACATAAGCTTTAACGGTCATGCTGGTGTCTTTTACATATTCTTGCTCCAACAAGCAGATTTCTTTCATTTGCTTGTTAATGCGTCCTTCTACCATCTTTTCGATAACATTGGCGGGCTTGCTGGCATTGGCTGGGTCGTTTTTCGCTGCTGTGTCAAGGATTTTTCTTTCGGACTCCAAATAATCTTGGTCAACATCTTCCACACGCAAATATCTTGGGAAAAGTGCCGCAATTTGCATACAAAGGTTGTAACCCATTTCTTTAACTGCGTCATTGTTAGGGCCGTCAATTACAAGGACTGCACCAATTTTACCGCCACCGTGTACATAGCTGGCGATAACCTTGTCATTTTCAAAACGTGCAAAACGGCGGATGTTAAGGTTTTCGCCGATGGTGGCGATTTTGCCTTTTAGAACTTCCTCTACCGTACCGCCACCTTTTGCCCATGCTTCCGCCATAAAGGCTGGCACATCAGTAGCGGATGAGTTGAATAGTTGCTCTGCAATTTCGTCCACATATGCCTTAAAATCAGGGTTTATAGCAACGAAGTCGGTTTCACAGTTTACCTCTACCATGATAGCTTTGCCACCGTCAACTTTAACGGCAACAACACCTTCAGCGGCAATTCTGCCAGACTTTTTGGCAGCGGCAGCAAGTCCTTTTTCACGAAGAAACTCAATCGCCTTTTTAATATCGCCACCTGTTTCGTCAAGGGCTTTTTTGCAATCTGTCATACCAGAGCCTGTAAGCTCACGTAACTCTTTAATTAACGCTGGAGTTGCTCCCATACTATTCACCCGTCCCTTCGTTGTTGATAAGTGCTTCGTCGCCAATTACGTCGGCTGCTTCCACTGGCACATCTTCGCCAGCATCGTCAGACTTACCCTCACGGGTAGCAATTACCGCATCAGCGATAACACCTGCAATAAGTTTAACCGCACGGATAGCATCGTCATTACCTGGGATGATGATGTCAACTTCATCAGGGTCGCAGTTGGTATCAACAATTGCAACCACAGGGATGCCAAGGCTTTGGGCTTCTTTAATTGCAAGATGCTCTTTGCGTGTGTCAACAATAAAGATAACATCTGGGATGCGTTTCATTTCCTTGATACCGCCAAGGTTTCTGTCCAATTTTTCTTTTTCGTGTAGAAGTTTGGCAACTTCTTTTTTGGTAAGTGCGTCAAAAGTGCCGTCTTGCTCCATTTTTTCCAAGTCCTTCAAACGCTTTACGCGGCTTTGAATGGTTTGGAAGTTGGTTAGCATACCGCCAAGCCAACGCTCGTTGATATAGTACATTCCGCAACGCATAGCTTCCTCACGGATGCTGTCTTGTGCTTGCTTTTTTGTACCTACAAATAATACAGTTCCGCCACCTTGCAAAAGCTCTACCACATCGTGATAAGCCTTGTCAACCATTTTAACGGTTTTTTGCAGGTCGATAATGTAAATCCCATTACGCTCGGCGAAAATGTATTCAGCCATTTTGGGATTCCAACGGCGGGTTTGATGTCCGAAATGGACACCCGCTTCCAACAGTTGTTTCATTGATACTACACCCATGTGTATACCTCCAGATTTTTCCTCCGCAAGCCCTTGTTTCTCAAATGTTTCCCATCTGGAACGGCAAGCTTACGTGTGAATTTTAGTTGCACAATAATTATATCACAAATTCTTGTGCCACACAATACCTTACTGACAAAAATATATACGAGTTCCACTAACAAAAATTTTGTTAAATTTTTCACCGATAGGCTATTGACAGGTTGTCTATTGGTGCATATAATAGAGAGTGGTGCGTTTTATGCACTAATTAAAAATTTGCTAGGGTAATGACCTAGTAGGAGGTGCTAACATGGAAGTGGTAATACCCATTATTTCGGGTGTTGTGGCTTTGGTCGTTGGCTTTCTCCTAGGCTTTATATATCGCAAAAATATTGCTGAAAAACTGACAGGGGCCGCTGAAAAGGTTGCTGAAGTTATCAAGGAAGAGGCGCATCGTGAGGCCTCTGCCAAGAAAAAGGAGATTTTGCTGGAAGCCAAAGAAGAAAGCATCAAAACCAAAAACGACATTGAAAGAGAAGTGAAGGAAAGGCGTGACGAGGTTAAGAAACACGAAAAACGCCTAATCCAAAAAGAGGAGCAGTTGGATAAAAAGTCCAATTCCTTTGAAAGAAAAGAGGAGCAATTGCAAAAGAAGATGGAAGACCTAGACGCAAAAACGGTCGAAGCCGATGGAATATTGGCGAAGCAAAATGCCGAATTAGAGCGTATTTCTGGTATGAGTCCAGAGCAGGCAAAAGACTTTTTGCTGTCTACCATCGAAAACGAAGTTAAAGTTGAAGCCGCTTTGCTTATTAAAGATGCGGAAGCTAAGGCGAAACTTGATGCGGACAAAAAAGCCAAGGAAATCCTTGCCACTGCCGTTCAGCGTTGTGCTGTGGACCATGTGACGGAAACAAGCGTCAGTGTGGTGCAGTTGCCCAATGATGAGATGAAAGGTCGTATTATCGGGCGTGAGGGGCGTAACATACGCACATTGGAATCTTTGACTGGTATTGATTTGATTATTGACGACACGCCAGAAGCGGTGATTTTATCGGGCTTTGACCCTGTTCGCCGTGAAATTGCCAAGGTTGCACTTGAAAAGCTTGTGGCAGATGGTCGTGTCCACCCCGCTCGTATTGAGGAGATGGTGGAGAAAGCCAAAAAAGAGGTGGAAGCTTCTATACGTGAGGAAGGCGAATCTGCCAGCTTGGAAACAGGTGTCCATGGTGTTAATCCAGAACTTATACGTCTTTTGGGTAAAATGAAATTCCGTACAAGTTATGGTCAGAATGTTTTGCGTCATTCTATTGAAGTTGCCCATCTTTGCGGGCTTATGGCTGGGGAGCTTGGACTCGACATTACCCTCGCTAAGCGTGCAGGGCTTCTGCATGACATTGGTAAGGCGATTGACCATGAACAGGAAGGTAGCCATGTGTCCCTTGGTGCTGCACTTTTGAAGAAATACCGTGAAAACGATATTATCGTCAACGCTTGCGAGGCACATCACGGTGATGTAGAGCCAACCAGCATCATTTCTGTGCTGGTTATGGCAGCGGATGCAATTTCCGCCGCTCGCCCAGGTGCAAGGCGTGAAACCTTAGAGTCTTATATTAAGCGTCTGCAAAAATTGGAAGAAATCGCAAATTCCTTTGATGGGGTCGAAAAAACCTTCGCCATCCAAGCTGGGCGAGAGCTTCGTCTTATCGTTGTGCCAGAAACCGTGGACGACAGCGGTATGACCTTACTAGCTAGAGAGGTCGCCAAGCGAATTGAAACCGAAGTAGAATATCCTGGTAACATTAAAATAAATTTGATTAGAGAAACAAGGGCTATTGAGTACGCAAAATAAGCTTATGGGCGGGGAATTTCCTCGCCCATTTTTAACATTATATGGAATAGGGGGATGGACATGGACATAAAAATGATTGTATGTGATTTGGACGGCACATTGTTGCGAAGCGACAAAACTGTGACTAGGCGTACTCTGGATGCTCTTGACAAATGTCGCAGGCAAGGCATAATTTTCGCTGTGGCGACCGCCCGTTCGGTAACTGGTGCAAGGATGTTCACCGACCATATGATGCCTGACGCTTTGGTTTACAATGGTGGTTCGGCTGTGCAGGTGGCTGGCATTAAAATTTATGAAAATCCCATGCCGTCTGGGCTTGTGTCCGTTCTTGTAAATGAGCTTTTAGGGCGTGGTGTAACGAATTTTTCTGCTGAAAATGATGAGGGATATTTTTATCACGGCAATAGGTATGAATATGCAGATTATTTGAAGGGTTTTGGGCTTACCATTGGTCAAATCAACCCTGAGGGGCAGATGCCACCACTGCATAAGCTAACAGCAGAAATTAGCGGTGATAAAGCTAAGCAAATTGTTGAAAAATATCTAGAAATTGGAATTGTAACTTATACCGACACCCAAATGGTACGCTTTGCTCGTAAGGATGCTACAAAATGGCATGGAATTAAGGTCTTGGCGGAACATTTTGGCGTAAACACGGCAAATATCGTTGCTTTTGGGGATGACAACAATGACTTAGACATGCTTGAAAACTGCGGTATCGGTGTCGCTATGGGAAATGCCATAAATGAAGCTAAAACCACTGCAAACTTTATCTGCGACACCAATGACAAAGACGGTGTAGCCCGCTGGCTGGAGGAAAAAATCTGGTAGGGGCGGGCATTGCCCGTCCCATGCTTGCTGGCACTATTGTTGGGATTGGACGGTATCGTTCGCATAAGTAGGACGGGCAATGCCCGCCCCTACCATTGGGATTGGACGGTATCGCCTGCATAATAGGGACGGCAATGCCATTGGGTATGGTTATCAATAATAAATACAAAATCAATGGAGGTAAAATGGAAGCGTATGAATTAGCGAGTTATGACATGACACTTTTACAAGCAATTATCCTTGGCATAATCCAAGGATTAACGGAATTTATACCCGTATCATCCAGCGGACACCTTGCTCTGGGTCAGTATTATTTTAATGTGGGACACGATATGCTATTTATCCTCGTTATCCACATTGGCACCCTCGTCCCTGTTGTCGTGGTATTTTGGAAGGATGTTTGGGCATTAATCCGCAACCCATTCCAAAAAATGACATTACTTCTAATCGTAGCAAGTGTTCCAATTGGTATAATCGGGCTTTTAATGCGGGGCATTGTGGGCGATGCCTTCGGCAACATCGGGGCAATGGCTGTCGGTTTTGTTGTTACAGCAACCATCCTGCTAATTTCTGACCGCCTACGCAAGGGCAAAAAAACCACCGAAGACATTACTTATTTTGACGCACTGTGCATAGGTGTCGCCCAAGCTGTTGCTATTTTCCCTGGCATTTCCCGTTCTGGTTCTACCATTGCCGCTGCCCTTGCACGTGACATAAACAGGGAAGATGCAGCGAAATTCATCTTTTTAATGTCCATCCCTGCAATTCTTGGGGCGTTGTTGGTGGAAATTTTTGACCTTGTTAGGGATTATACAATCACCATGGCTGATGTAAATTTCGCAAATCTAACGGCAGGCTTGTTTGCGTCTATGATTTCAGGCTATTTTGCTGTTAAATTTATGCTGGCGGCAATCAAAAAGGCAAAACTTCGATATTTTGCTTTTTACGTGTTAATCTTAGCTGCGGTTATTGGCGTGTATATGTTTGTGTCATAGATGTGTAAGCCAGCGTTATGTTTGGACACAAAAAAGGCAGGGGCAAGCCCCCACCATACATTAACGCCCGCAAGTCGGGCAAGGTTCTTTTATTTCTTCCTCATCATCACAATAAGGTTCCATTGTTGTTTTTAGACCTAGCTCTGGGCAGATTAAAATTCGTCTGAAGGGAACAAGCTCTACAACATATTCTCGTTGTTCTTCTTGGGTTGTTTTTGTTTCCATTATATCATCCTC
>WQZZ01000090.1 GCA_009780485.1 Defluviitaleaceae bacterium
CAACTAATATAATCAAAAACTTTTTTATTTTTTTCATCAGTTTAACCTTTCTTTATTGCTTTGGTTTTGTTATAATAATTAAGAGTATTTGCAAAATTAATCCTAAATAAACCCATAGGAGGAAAATATATGCACGAAGTATCCGTAAACGGTAACATAGGTCAAATTCGCATTGCTGACGAGGTGCTGGCGATTATCTCTGGCACTGCTGCACTTGAGGTAAGCGGGGTTATGTCGGGGTCTGCCCCTGCTCATCAGGGGGAAATGTCTGCTAGATTTGTCCGTCGCAACTTTGCCCGTGGGGTAAAAATTACCCCATTAGAGGATGGAGTAAAAGTAGATATTACTATTATGGTAAAATTTGGACATAAAATACATCAAGTTTCAGAAGAAGTGCAAAAGCGGATTACCACGGCTTTGGAAACCATGGTGGGTATGACTGTTAAGGAAGTGAATGTGAATGTGGCTGGCTTGCGTTTTGAAAAAACACCGCAAAGACCACCCGTGAGAAGATAATGGGAGCATCCAGAAAAACAGACAGAAGGCACGTCCTATGCCTAATTTTTGCAAGGGATTTTCAACCCGAAAGCCCTATGTCCATGGACTATTATGAGAGACTTTTTGCTGGAGAAGTGTTAGGGTCTGGCTTTAGTGAACCCGATTATGTACAGCGGGTGTATGAAGGTGTTTTTGCCAACCTAGAAAAAATTGACCGAATAATTAGCAAAACCGCCGTAGACTGGGATTTGAACCGTATTAACAAAATGGATTTGGCAATAATGCGTCTTGCTATTTTTGAAATCCTGCATGTAAAAGATGTGACTGCTGCCGTTGCCATAAACGAAGCTGTTGATATTTCCAAGGAGTTTTCTGACGAAGATGCTGGTAAGTTCATAAATGGTATCTTGGAAGAAATACGCAAGCGGGTGGTTGCCCAAGCTGAAAAAAAGAAGGCTTCCAATGAAAGTTAAAGCCTACAAGGTCAGCAAAATCGCTGAGTATATGAAAGATTTGTTAGAAGATGATATGCTATTATGCAGTTTGTGGGTAGAGGGGGAAATTTCGGGCTTTACCCGCCATTCCAGTGGTCATCTGTTTTTTGCGTTAAAAGACGATGATGCTACCCTGCGTTGTGCGATTTTCAAAAGTCAGGCGGACGAGTTGCCCTTTGACCCCAACAATGGAGATTTGGTGCGGATTTATGGGCGAATATCTCTCTACAAAAAAAGTGGGGATTTGCGGCTTATTGGCGAGTTCTTAGACCCTGTTGGCGAGGGGAATATTCAACAATCCCTTGAGAAGTTGAAGGAAAAACTGCTGGCAGAAGGTATTTTTGGCAACCAGCGACCAATTCCACGCTATGCCCGCAAAATAGCCATTGTCACATCACCGACAGGGGCGGCAATTGCGGATATGTTAAAGATTATCCGTGGGCGAAACCATTTAACGGAAGTCGTTCTTTTGCCGACGCTTGTGCAGGGCGACCATGCTCCTGCTGATATTGTGCGTTCTATACAGCTTGCAAATGACGAAAGTGGTGCAGATGTGCTGATTGTGGGTCGTGGCGGTGGTTCTACGGAGGATTTGTGGGCGTTTAACTCGGAGATGGTGGCTCGCGCTGTGTATGCTTCTGACATTCCCGTAATTTCAGCCGTTGGGCATGAAACTAACTTTAGCTTATGCGACTTTGCGGCAGATTTGCGTTGTGCCACGCCGACCGAGGCGGCAGAGGTGGCAACGCCCCATTGGGGTCAAATGGCTGGTGGGTTAAAGTTTGCGGTGGACGAGCTTAACCAAGCTCTTGCCAGTAAAATTGAGGGTATGCCAATTCGGTTAGAGCGACGCACAAATGCCCTGCAAGCCTGTATTTCAAGGCGGGTTGACAATGCCAAGCGGGATTTGATGGCAAAGTCCGATATTTTGGACAAGGTTAGCCCTATGGCGGTGCTTAGGCGTGGTTTCGCCTTGGTAACGGATGATGCTGGCAATACAATAAAAAAAGGTAACAACCTAGAAACAGGACAAGCCGTAACACTGAAATTTGAGGACTGCGACAGAAACGCAAAGATATTATGACTTATGACTGTCGGCACTTTTCTTTGGGATTGGATTGTACCGTATATCGGACTGGGACGGGCAATGCCCGCCCCTACCGTTATGTGTTGGCATCAATTCGCAGAAGAACACACCGTCGATGAACTCTCCATTGATGAACATACCATCAATGAACACATCATTGGTGAACACGCCATTCGTGGTAGGGGCGGGCATTGCCCGTCCCAGTCCGACAGGTGATACCGTAAAAATATAAAAACACCCTTCGGTCTGAAAGGTGTTTTTTCATATTTTTTGCAAAAAACTATTGACAAAAGCAAAATTATGTCATATACTGGAGACGTAACATCATTCTCTCATTGGGATACTGTAAAGGGTGCTTGCCCGACACTCTCGAAAAGCAAAGGCAAGCACCTACACACAGTCCCAAAAGAGACCTAAGGGATATTATATCCTACCTTAGGTCTTATTGTCAAGCAGTTTTGACAACAAGGATATAGGAAAGGAGAGATGCCCCTATGGAAAACAAAAAGAAGTTTCTAAAAGAAAGAGTTATCGACGAATTAAACAGAATTGTAATCCCTGCCGAAGCCAGAGACCTTTTGTGCTTAGAAAAAGGCACAAAAGTCAATGTGTACGTTGAAGCCGACAAAATCATCATCGAAAGAATTGGAGAACCATGCCCGTCTTGTGGGCGTTAATGTAAAAAGGCGACCAATGGTCGCCCTTTTTTAATAATTCTTGACGTGGTTTTAGGTAGGGTGTATAATTGGGTGAGGGGGTGCGTTATGAACGATTTTGATTTTGAGGGTGGTTTACGCCGTTTGGATGAGATTACCCAGCAAATTGAGGGGGGCGACACGCCACTGGCACAGTCGCTGGAGTTGTATAAGGAAGGTATAGCCGTTGCGACCGATTGTGCCGCAGTCTTAAATGGGATTGAAGCAGAAATAATGATTTTACAGCAGGGGGAAGGTGGCATAGTTCTCGCACCCTTCAAAGGTGACTAAGGTGGATTTTAATACAGAACTAATAAAAAGAATGGAAAATATTGATGATGCGTTGGATGTTTATATGGTTGCTTTGAGGGATGTTGTGCAAGGTGATTTGTATGAAGTCATGACATACAGCGTGTTTTCTGGTGGTAAGCGTTTGCGCTCGGTTATCTTGATGGAGGTTTTTCAGATGCTGGGGGGCGAGGATAACAGTGCCTTGCCTTTTGCTTGTGCTTTGGAGTTGATACATACATATTCCCTTATCCATGATGATTTGCCCGCTATGGACAATGATGATATGCGACGGGGCAAGCCCACCAGCCACAAAGTTTTTGGTGAGGGAATGGCAATTTTGGCAGGGGATGCCCTGCTTAATTATGCTTATGAGCTTATGTCGGATTTTTGTGCTGTAATCGAAGGTAAATATTATTTGAAAGCCATGAATAAAATTGCTAAATATGCGGGTTCTAAGGGTATGGTGGGTGGACAGTCGCTTGACATTAAGCTTGCGGGGCAAGATGTCAGCAGGGAACAGTTGGAATTTATTTACACAAACAAAACGGCAAAGCTTTTTATGGCGGCGTTTGAGGTAGGTGCGCTGTGTGCAGACGCTGACCCTGATGTTGTAAATAAAGTAAAGCAAATTGGACTTGATTTAGGCTTTGCTTTCCAAGCACTTGACGATATTGACGACAAAGACCCCAATGCTGGGCGTATTTCGCCCCCAGACATGACAGATCATATCAACTGGATTAAAAATCATCCAAAGGGTTTGTTTTTGGCTGATTTGATTGAGAGGATAGTCACAAAATGAGGTATTTAGATAAAATAAACTGCCCTGCTGACTTGAAGGGGCTTCGTATACCGCAAATGAACGCCTTGGCGGGGGAAATGCGGGATTTTTTGGTGCAGTCGGTATCGAAAACAGGGGGGCATTTGGCATCGAATTTAGGGGTTGTTGATATTGCCATTGCTTTGCATTATTGCCTAAATTCCCCTGTAGATAAGATTGTTTGGGATGTGGGGCATCAATGTTATCCCCACAAAATTTTGACTGGTAGACGTGATAGGTTTGATACTTTGCGTCAGTTTGGCGGGTTGTCGGGCTTTATAAAGTCCAGTGAAAGTGAACATGATGCCTTTGATGTTGGTCACAGTTCTACGTCGCTTTCCGTTGCACATGGTATGGCTGTGGCAAGGGATTTGTTGGGTCAAAACCATAGGGTTGCGGCGGTTATAGGGGATGGTGCAATTACCAGCGGACTGGCTTTGGAGGCAATGAACAACATCGGGCGAAGCAATTCCGACCTTTTGGTGGTTTTGAACGACAATAATATGTCAATTTCTGAAAATGTGGGGGCTTTGTCCAGTTATTTGGGAGGAATTCGCACCTCTCCTTCGTATATTGGTGCAAAGCAAGGGGTTCAAAGCTTTTTGGATAGTGTGCCAACCATTGGAAAAGTTACAGAAAGCTTTTTGGTTAAAACCAAAACCCGCTTGAAGTATTTGATGCAGGCTGGGGTTTTGTTTGAGGAGTTGGGCTTTAAGTATTATGGTCCAATTGATGGACATAATTTGGCACAGATAATTGAGGTTTTGCAGAATATTGGGCAAGTCAAAGGTCCTGTTTTGCTTCATGTTGTGACTAAAAAGGGAAAGGGCTACGCCCCCGCAGAGCGGGAGAGTCATAAATTTCATGGTGTTGAACCGTTTCACGTGAAAACTGGCAAGCCTATTAACACAGATAAAAAAACTACGTTTACAGATGTTTTTGGTAAAAAAATGGTTGAAATTGGTGAGCGAGATGAGCGAGTGGTCGCCATAACCGCTGCGATGCCTACAGGCACTGGGCTTTCAGGTTTTGCAAAAGAATTTCCTAAGAGGTTTTTTGATGTTGCAATTGCGGAGAGCCACGCCGTTACATTTGCTGCTGCAATGGCGAAAAGTGGCTTGCGACCTGTGGTCGCCATATATTCCACGTTTTTACAGCGTGCCTATGACCAAATAATACATGATGTTTGTTTGCAAAATTTGCCTGTCATTTTCGCTTTGGACAGGGCTGGCGTTGTGCCTGGGGATGGGGAAACCCATCAAGGGATTTTTGATATTTCCTATCTGTCGCATATGCCTAATATGACTGTGCTTGCTCCCCGCAATGGTGCGGAATTGTCGGAAATGTTGGACTTCGCTTTGGGGCTTGGCACGCCCGTTGCTATTCGTTACTCCAAGGAAGTTGATTCTAATGTATATTCAGACACGCTCGCCCTTACTGAGCTTGGTAAATGGGAAATTTTAGAGCAGGGGGCAGAGTTGGCAATTTTAGCTCTAGGCTCTATGGTTGATAAAGGGCAAGAAGTGGTAGAAATACTGAAAGAACACGGAATTTCCGCTACGTTGATTAACCCACGCTTTGCTAATCGCTTTGACATTGAGATGCTAGCTAGCCTATCAGATTACAAGCATATTTTTACTATGGAGGAGAATGTATTAAGCGGGGGCTTTGGACAGGGCTTGGCATCTGCCCTTGCTTGTTCAGGTATAATCACCCCCAAAATCCACCATTTTACAATTACCAACGACTTCCCGCCCCAAGGTACACGTCAGGAAATTTTTGGCTTACTTGGCTTAGATGCTGAAAGTATAGTCAGAAGAATACAGGAAATTTGCAATGAGTAAGCGATTGGATGTAATTGTCTGTGGGCTTCTGGGCGTGTCAAGGGAATATGCAAAGGAGCTGATACAAGCGGGCAAGGTTGCTGTGGATGGTGGTATCGTAACCAAATCGGGGGTAAAATTGCCCGAAAATGTTTCAATTTATGTGGATGGTGGCACCCCTAAATTTGTGTCACGTGGTGGATTTAAGCTGGAAAAAGCAATTGATACCTTCGGGATAGATTTACGTGGGCTTAATTGTTTGGACATAGGGGCGGCAACTGGCGGTTTCACGGACTGCATGTTACAAAACGGTGCAAATGTGGTGCTTGCGGTAGAAAATGGGCATGGACAGATGGCGGAAAAGCTTTTGGCAGACCCACGTGTTATCTGTCGTGAAGGTCTAGACATTCGAGATTTGACAGCCGACGATATGCCCTTTATACCGCAGTTTATAGCCGTTGACCTGTCGTTTATATCCATAACACTGGTGTTGCCGAAAATCGCCGAATTTCTAGCTCAAGGCAAAGACGCAGTTTTGCTGATAAAACCACAATTCGAGGTAGGGCGGAGCAAGGTAGGCAAAAACGGTGTCGTAAAAAACCCAAAAGACCATATCACTACGTTGAAAAGCGTTTGTGAAGTCGCCAAAAGTCACGGACTTGTCCCTGTGGGTTTGGACTTTTCGCCAATTAAAGGACAAAACGGAAATATAGAATATCTTATGCAAGTCACAAATAAACGCCCCAATGATGTGTATCACGTCGGAATTGAAGCGGTGGTTGACACCTCATTTAAGGAGTTGGTGTAATGGGAATGGTAGGTATTTACTTACGTACAAGTGATGAAAACATAACTAAATTACATAATGGAACACTAAGCATTGCCGACCTTGTTTTGGATGACGATGGCGAATATATCGAAGATGAAACCTTAATGGATATTGACAAGGCGTGGCACATGCTACATTTTGTGCTGACGGGGCAGACGTCAGTAGATAGCTCCGATGATAACCCGCTTTCTAAGGTGGCTATGGGTGGTGACAACATTCGCAAAGGCGAGGATTGCGATGGGTGGCAATTCGGCAGGTCTATCACAAGTCAGCAAGTTGTTGCCACGTGTGAGGTGTTGAAGGGCGTGAAAAAGAGTTGGATTGCCGATAATTTTAATCTTTCGGATATGCTTGAAAATGAAGTTTATCCAGTTCAAGACCACCACAACAAAGAAGAAATGTTGGAATATCTTCTTGAGTATTTTGATGATGTTGTTGACTTTTTTAATGAAGCCAAGGACGAAAACCAAGCCATTGTATTTTTTGTGGCTTGATAGGAGGAATTATTATGAAATATACAGAAACTAACAAGCGGGCGTGGGAAAACGCTTTTGACAACCGTAAAGAGGGTTTTGGTGATGAAAACCACACAAGGTTAAACACAGAGCATCTGCCTTTCTTTTGTGACGAGATGAAAACGGAGCTGAAGAAGTTGGACTTTGGAAGTGGTGCGGTTGCGCAATTTTGCTGTAATAACGGACGAGAACTACTTTCCATAATGGGACTTAATGGTGTAGAGCGTGGTGTCGGCTTTGACATTGCGGAAAACATTATACAGCAGGCACGTGAAACTGCCGAAAAGGCAGGCATTAAAAATTGTGAGTTTCTGGCTTGCAACATCTTGGAAATACCAGACAAATACCACGGGCAGTTTGATGTGGTAATGCTGACAATTGGTGCAATCTGCTGGTTTAAGGACTTGACAGAGTTATTTGGAGTGGTTTCTAAATGCCTAAAGCCGAGCGGCAAGGTTATTATGCACGAAATCCATCCATTCGAGTTTATGTTGCCCTACCCAGACGAAGATGGTTTTGACCCGAACAGTCCAAATAAAATAACCCATTCCTATTTCCGCAACGACCCTTGGATTACCGACACCATGACCTATATGTCAGAGGGAGAAAAGACAAGTGCATTTACTAGCTTTTCCCATACAATGGGTAGCATTGTAAATGCCTTAGTCGCAAATGATTTGTTAGTAACCCTCCTAAACGAGTACGAACATAGTGTTTCGGGTAATACGGACGTATATGACGGTAAAGGTATACCCCTATCATATATTTTAGTGGCGGAGAAAAAGTGATGAAAATAAGCTTTTACACCAATTTAGAAAAAGATACTGACCAGACCGTTACCCATCATCTGGCGGATTTTGTGCGTACTTTTGGGCATGAAGTGGTGGAGCTTGGCAAGCCAGCAGATGCTACAATTGTGCTTGGTGGGGATGGCACAATGCTTGCCGCCGCCCGACA
>WQZZ01000091.1 GCA_009780485.1 Defluviitaleaceae bacterium
ACAGAATATATTAACAATTTCGTAACATTTTGAATAAATTTGTTCATCATAACAAATCCCCCTATAATCGTGAAAAGTACAATTATCATTGTATCACAAAACCGAGTTTTTTGCAATAAGCTGTCGCAATGTTATAGAATTGTAATAATTGCCAACGTAAAGAAAATTCGTACAAGCAAAACTTTGTCTTGAAATTTGCGTATATATTATATATAATGAAAATATAGCGGAGGTAAGATATGGCAGATATTAAGACGGGGATTGAGAAGGCGGTAAAGGCGGTTGCCCAAGGAAGCGGAACATTTGTTAAAACAACCAAGTTGACCCTTAACCTTTCCAGCGAAGAAAATAAGTTAAATACCATTTACACCCAGATTGGCAAAAGTGTGCATGAAATTTACAAACACGGCGGTTCGCTTGGTGCTATGTTTGATGAGCGATACAAAGAAATTTTGGAGCTAGAGGCACGCATTGCCGACATTAGAAACCGCTTGGAAATTGCAAAAGGGGTTGTTATTTGCCCCAAATGCAATGCTAATGCCAAGCGTGGGTCGGTTTTTTGCCCCAAATGCGGGGGTAATATGGGAGATGCGGAGGAATTAACAGAAATTCCGCAAGCTACGGTTACAACGCCCCATATCGCACCGACCCCAGCACCAACACCCTATATTGCTCCCTCACCTGAGCCAGTCCCGCAACCAAATCCAGTCCCGCAAGGCAAAACTTGTGGCGTGTGTGGCTCAGTGGCGGGTGTTGGAGAGCGTTTTTGTCTATCCTGCGGACGGGCATTGTAGGGGTTTGGTGCTTGACCTCATTGAACGCACGAAATTTGTATTATCGGAGGATATAAGGAATTTTTATTAGATTTTTAAGCCAATAGCATGATACAAAGTTTGCCCCTTTCGACAAACTAGGAGTTGATAATATGGACCAAGACATAAACAACAAAATCCAAAACTTTCTTCAGTATGTTTTTGAGATGGTTGAGGACATGGAGCGAATTTCCAAGGGCGACAGCGGTATTTCTGCTTGCCCAAAGTGCGGTACGACATACAGCGGTTTCAAAAAAAGTGGCAAAATTGGCTGTGGTCAGTGTTATGTCACTTTCCGCCCCCAACTTACCAAGGCTTTGGCGAATATTCACGGTTCTGGGGTTCATAAAGGCAAAATTCCGCAAGGAATGGACGGTCGTCATTTTGATTTAGTCATCCAGCGAGAACTGGAAGAAAACCGTCTTTTGCTAAAGCAAGCGGTGGATAGAGAAGAATATGAGGAAGCGGCACGCTTACGTGATATTATTCAAGGCTTGGAGCTATCTAGTGAGAGTGGGGGTGGGTCTGATGAAATGGTTTGAACAAGCTGGGGTTGACCAACACATCATAATATCATCTAGGGTGAGGTTGGCTCGTAATTTGAACCAATTTGTATTTCCATCACGCCTTAACCCGCAGGTGGCAAAATCTGTCTTACAAGATGTGTGGTCGGCTGCCTCTGACCCCGAAAATGGATTGGATTTTTTAGAGCTTACCAATATTCCACCATGGGAAAGTAGTGTGCTTTATGAACGTCATCTTATCAGCCGTAATATGGTCAACAAAAACCTGCCACGTGGTCTTGCATATGGCGAAGGCGAAAAGTTATCGGTTATGATTAATGAAGAAGACCATATCCGTATACAGTCGGTTTCTGCTGGCAATAATCTGGAAGCAGCGTACGAATCCGCCATGGAGCTGGATGACAGTCTAAGCAAAAGTCTTGACTATGCCTTTGGTGATAGTTTTGGTTTTCTGACATCATGCCCAACCAATACAGGAACAGGTTTGCGAGCATCTTATATGTTGCATATCCCGTTTTTAGAGTCTACGGGAATGTTGAAGGTGCAGATGGAAATGCTTACAAAAACAGGCTTTACCATTCGTGGAACCCACGGAGAGGGTAGCAGTCCACATGGTAGCATTTACCAGATTTCTAACCAAGTCACCTTGGGCAAAAGCGAGGATGAAATTATCAATGCCTTGCAACGGCTGGTGGAGCAAATTGTGGACAAAGAAACCCAACTACGCACCCAAATAACCAAGGAATTAAATGTAGAGATATTAGACGATATTTGGCGGGCATATGGCATACTAACAAACTGTCGTAAGATTGACCTAGGAGAAGCAATGAGGTTGCTTTCCGATATGCGTTTAGGGGTCATAATGGGCATTGTGCCAGCCCCAACAGGCGGTCGCACCATTTATAGCATTATGACAAATATACAAAGCAACACCCTGCAAACAATCACCCAGCAAGCCAATGACCCACGTCATTTGGATGCTTTGAGGGCGGATTATTTGCGGCAGTGTTTTCCATAAAATTTTTGTTGAGATACAACACTATAATGATTACAAAGGCATCAAGGAGGTAGTAATGCAATCAAAATTTACACAAAAGGCACAAGAGGCTATCAGAAACTCTGATAACGCAGCCCGTAAATTCGGGCATAATTATATTGGTACGGAACATTTGTTGCTGGGACTTGCTCAGGCAGATGATTCTGTTTCTAAAAAGTCCCTAGAAATGCAGGGGGCAACGGCAGATGCCATACAACGTAAAATTTACGAGGTAATGGAAAGTGGTAGTGGGGGAGTTGCCCAAATGGGTGGCAAGCCACAGGGCTACACTCCACGCACGAAGCGGATTTTTGAGCAATCTAACATAGAAGCACAGAAAATGGGGACGGGTTATATTGGCACGGAGCATTTGTTGCTGGCTTTGTTGCAAGAAGCCGACTCTCTAGCGGTGCAGATTTTGGTGTCTTTGGGTGTCAATATTCATAAAGCCCATGACGACGTGCTTGCCATGCTTAGCGAATATTCACCCAATATCCAAAACCCTTATACCAAATTCCAACAGGGCGGTAAGCAAAAATCCAACACCCCAACCCTAGACAATTTTAGCCGTGACTTTAACCAAATGGCAACAGACCAAAAATTTGACCCTATTGTTGGGCGAGAAAAAGAAATTGAACGTGTTATTCAAATTTTGTCACGCCGCACCAAAAACAACCCTTGTTTGGTGGGCGACCCAGGCGTGGGTAAAACCGCCGTGGCGGAAGGTCTTGCCCAAAAAATTGTGGCGGGGGACGTGCCAGAAACTTTGAAGGGCAAGCGTATTGTTTCGTTGGATTTGGCGGCTATGGTGGCAGGTAGTAAATACCGTGGCGAATTTGAGGAGCGTATAAAAAAAGTAATGGCAGAGGTTAAGGCTGCAAAAAATGTTATTTTGTTTTTGGACGAAATGCACACCATTATCGGTGCTGGCTCTGCGGAAGGAACAATTGATGCTTCTAATATAATGAAGCCTGCCCTGTCCCGTGGGGAATTGCAGTTAATTGGTGCAACCACATTGGATGAATACCGTAAATACGTGGAGCGTGATGCGGCATTAGAACGTCGTTTTCAGCCTGTTACTGTGGATGAACCTAGTGAAGAAGAAGCAATCACCATGTTAATGGGTCTGCGGGACAAGTATGAAGCACACCACTCTGTCCAAATTACTGAAGAAGCCATCAATGCTTCTGTAAGGCTGGCTTCTCGCTATATAAGCGACCGTTTTTTGCCCGACAAGGCTATTGACTTGCTGGACGAAGCGGCGTCTAAGGTTCGTCTTAAAATCCATACTATGCCCCCAGATGTAAAGGAAATTGAAGCGGAAATTGCTGCACTAGAGCAAGAGAAGGAAGAAGCGGTAAAAACCCAGAATTACGAGAAGGCACAAAAAATAAAAAATCAACAGGATGGACTAAAGCAACGTCTTGATGATGAAAAATCTCTTTGGGCAAAACACAGCTCCAGCGGGGTGCAAATTGTAACCGAGGATGATATTGCCGACATTGTGGCAGCGTGGACAAGTATGCCTGTTAAGAAATTGCAGGAGGAGGAGTCTGCAAGGCTTGTAAACATGGAAGCAGAAATCCACAAGCGTCTAATCGGGCAAAAAGAAGCGGTAACAGCAATTTCCAAGGCAATCCGCCGTGGTCGTGTAGGCTTAAAAGACCCCAAACGCCCAACGGGTTCATTTCTTTTCCTTGGTCCAACTGGTGTTGGTAAGACAGAGCTTGCCCGCTCCCTAGCGGAGGTACTTTTTGGCAATGAAGACACCATGATAAGGGTTGACATGTCCGAATACATGGAAAAACATAGTGTTTCTAAAATGATTGGCTCACCTCCAGGTTATGTGGGTTTTGACGAAGGTGGACAACTTAGTGAAAAAATCCGTCGTAAGCCCTATTCGGTATTGCTTTTTGACGAAGTGGAAAAGGCGCATCCAGATGTATTTAATGTCCTACTGCAAGTGCTGGATGATGGGCATATCACTGACAGCCATGGTCGCAAGGTAGACTTTAAGAATACAGTTATAATTATGACATCCAATGTAGGCGCTAGGAATATCGTTTCCCCTAAGAAAATGGGCTTTGCTACCAACCAAGACGAGGCGTCACAACACAAAGAGATGCAAAAGGGCATTATGGATGAGGTTAAACGCATTTTTAAGCCCGAGTTTTTGAACCGCATTGATGATATTATTGTTTTCCAACAACTTACAAAAGAGGAAATTTCCCAAATTGCCCGTATTATGCTGGACGAAAGTGTTAAAAGGGTAAAGAATGTCATGGGCATCGAGATTTCTGTTACAGATGCGGCTGTGGAGCTTATTGCTGATGCTGGGTATGACCCAAATTATGGCGCTCGCCCCCTTCGCCGTGCTATCCAGTCCAAAGTTGAAGATTTGGCTGCAGAAAAAATCCTAGCAGGAGACATTCCAAAGTCGTCTGACCTGGTAATCGATGCCAAAGATGGAAGTATCTGTATTGAAATTGCAAAAAAATAATAAAAATGCGAATTTTTCGTAAATAAGTCTTGACAAATCCTTTGAAAAGGTGTATCTTGGATAGTACCGAAATACAAATCAAAGAAACATAATCCTAAGGAGGAAAATTTAATGAACAAATCTGAATTAGTTTCAGCAGTAGCAGAAAAGGCAGAAATCACCAAAAAGGATGCTGAAAAGTTTATCCAAACCTTTGTAGACGTTGTAACTGACGAGCTTGCTAAAGGCGGAAAAGTACAACTTGTAGGCTTCGGAACTTTCGATGTTGCAGAAAGAAAAGCACGTGAAGGTAGAAACCCACAAACTGGCGCCCCAATGAAAATCTCTGCTTCTAAAGCTCCACGTTTCAAAGTTGGTAAGGCTCTTAAAGATGCTGTAAATAAGTAAAAACATATATAACGCCATTAGTTCAACTACTAATGGCGTTTTTATTTTGGGTAAAAAGTTTTGTATATTATACCATAATTGGCTAACAATATATTTGTAAAAGAAAAACGGCAACCGACAAAGGAGGGAATGAGATGTCTAATTTGAGCCAAATGGAGTTTAACGCAATTAGAGAAATTGCAAGCGGTCATGTTACTTGTGCCTGCAAGCTAAACGATTACGCACAAAAATGCACCGACCCACAAATTAAGCAAATGTTTACAAAGGCTGCACAAGACGCACAAAAAAGTGCGCAAACATTGGCAGGAATGCTGTAAAAATATAAAACAGACGGGAGTGAAAACAAATGAGCGAAAAAGATATGGTAAATGACATACTAAGTGGTGTAAAATCTAGCCTTGGCACATATGCCAAAACCATTGTAGAGTGCAATAACCAAAATATACGTCAAACCTTCCAACAAATGCGGGATGGTGACGAAAAATTCCAATACGAATTGTATAAAATTGCAGCACAAAAGGGCTATTATCAGCCTGCACCAGCTGCAGATGCGGCGGCATCAACCCAGCTTAAAAACCATCTTAGCCAATCCTTTACTGGATAACAAAAATGCCCCCATCCGACCGGGGGCGTTTTTGTTATCATCATGCAACATCAATTGACAAGATAAGATTATAAACTTCTCCAAAATCGCAAGAAGCCATTTTTTCAAGAATTTGGTTTTTATAGAGATGCCTACCGATTGTCACGCCTTTTTCACAAACTTCCATCCAGCTTTTGAACACAACATTTTCGTAAAGTTCTATACGGTCGTTTATGCCTCGTAATTCGTGGGCGGTTTGTATGGCGATTTGCACCGTTTCTGCATCATCTAAAGGCCCTGTCACTGTGATTTTTTTGTTTTTAATATAATCTATACTGTTGTTTATGGCGGTGCCACCTGCACAATTGTCCCTTGCGGCAAATTTCACATTGCGAATACTACCCATAGTTATTGCACCAAAGCACAAAGGGCAAGGTTCCATGGTGGAATATAGCGTAAATTTGCGGATATTATCTTTAATGTTTTGGTCGGTTATTTCACTTAATTTCAAAATGGCGTTTATTTCTGCATGGGCTATTTGGTGCAGACTGATAAGTCCTTCACCCTTGCTGTAAATTTGATTTTGACCAGTTGCCATAAGTTCACCAGTCTGACTTAAAATCGCTGACCCGATGGGTGTTGTTCCACTTTTGTAAGCCTCCCAAGCTATCTCAAAAGCAATTTGAAATCCTTTTTCTAAATTATTCCACATAAAATCCCTCTTTTTATACAAATACTCCAATCCTGATTTGGGATTGGAGTATATCGTCTACATAAATGGGGCGGGCAATGCCCGCCCCTACCATGTGTTGATTTTGGTGAAAAGCGATATATAACACCTATATTTTTTAAGCCAAAGCTTCCAAACCTTCTTTGATGGCTTTCATGTTTACATCAACCAGCTCTTTTTTGCCAGTAAAACGGCGGGTTAGTGCTTCTTCCAACTCGTCGATAGTAAACAGACCTGTTTTCTGCAGAAAACCTGCCATCATCACCATATTGGCGGTGCGTGCGTTACCTGCCTTCACTGCAATATTACTGGCATCAATGGCGATGATTTCTGCATCATCTTTTGTTACGGGTTCAGTGACAATGGATGAGTTGATGAACACCTTTGCACCTTCACGGGTTTTTTCCAAAAACTTTGTGACAGAAGGCTGGTTCATGGCACAAAGAATGTCGATATTGCTGAGGATAATTGGGCTACCGATAACACTGTCGCTAATTATAACGGAGCAGTTTGCCGTTCCGCCACGCATTTCGGCGCCATATGACGGCATCCAAGTAACCTCTTTACCTTGGCTAAGGGCAATGTCGGCAACAACTTGCCCAAGGGTCAACACACCTTGACCTCCAAAGCCTGAAAAGATGATTTTGGTTGTGGTCGCCATTACTTCACCCCCCCTCGGTCTACTTTAGAAGACTTATCAGCGTAAACACCCAACGGAAAATATGGAATCATACTTTCTTTGACGAAGTTCATGGCAGCGGCAGGGGCTTTTGCCCAACCGATTGGGCAAGTTCCAAGAATTTCTACCATAGAAAAACCCTTGCCGTCCATTTGGATTTGCAAAGCCTTGCGAATGGCTTTCTTCGCCTTGTCCAAATGCGGAATGTCATGGGCGGAAACCCTCTCGATATAGTATACAGAGGGGATTTGCGATAACATTTCACTGACCAAAATTGGTTGTCCAGTGCCTTCTAATTTCCTGCCAGCAGGGCTGGTGGATGTTTTCATGTCAATTAGCGTAGTGGGTGCCATTTGCCCGCCCGTCATGCCATAAATGGCGTTGTTTACAAAAAACACGGTGATATTTTCGCCACGATGGGCTGCATGGACAATCTCTGCCGTTCCAATTGCTGCTAAATCTCCATCTCCTTGGTATGTAAACACAACCTTGTCTGGATTTGTGCGTTTAATACCCGTGGCAACAGCAGGCGCACGTCCATGGCTTGCCTGAACGCCGTCGCAATTAAAATAATCATAACCCAAAACGGAGCAACCAACAGGAGCAATTGCGATTGTACG
>WQZZ01000092.1 GCA_009780485.1 Defluviitaleaceae bacterium
GTCCACATTTATGGGTGCGCACGCTGTTCCGCCTGAATTTAAGGGTAATACAGAAGGGTTTGTGGATTTACTAATCAACGATATAATACCAAGGATTGCTAAAACTTGTCTATCCCCATACTGTGACATTTTCTGCGAGCAAGGTGTGTTTGATGTAGAGCAAAGTCGTCGTATTATGGAAGCCGCCAGAAACCATGGTTTTCAGCTAAAAATCCACGCTGACGAAATTGTGGATTTAGGCGGGGCAAAACTTGCCGCTGAGCTTGGTGCGGTTTCTGCCGAGCATCTTATCGCTGCAAGCGATAAAGGGCTGGAAGCCTTGGCAGAAAGCGGTACAATTGCAGTACTTCTGCCTGCAACCAGTTTTAACCTCAACAAACCCTTTGCCCGTGCCAGAAATATGGTAGACTTTGACATACCTGTGGCAATCGCCAGCGATTTTAACCCAGGCTCGTCACCTAATTTTAATATGCAGTTGGCAATGACGCTGGGTTATCTGAAATATCGTCTGTACCCTTCTGAAATCCTAACGGCTGTCACCCTTAACGCCGCTTGTGCAATTGGTTTGGGCGATACAAAAGGCACAATCGAAGTAGGCAAAGATGCCGATTTGGTCATCTGGAACTGCCCAGATTTGGACTTTTTGTTCTATCGCTTCGGCAACAACCAAGCAGGAAAAATCATTAAGAATGGAGAATTGATAAAATGCAATTAGTTAATTTGAGTGTTACTGATTTTATGGCAAAGCTTGCCAGCAAAGAGCCGACCCCAGGGGGTGGCTCGGCAGCGGCATTGTCTGGTGTTATGGGCATTTCTCTTGTGCAAATGGTGGCAAACCTTACCCTTGGGCGCAAAAAGTATGCCGACCACGAGGGTCTAATGAATGAAATTTTGAAGGAGTGCGAAGGCTTGCACCAAGGTTTATTGGAAGCCATTGATGTGGATGCAGAAGCTTACAACCAAGTGTCCGCCGCCTTTGGTATGCCTAAGGAAACTGATGCTGAAAAAGAAGCCCGTTCCGCAAAAATCCAAGAAGCTACCAAAAATGCTACAGTATCACCTTTTGCTATCCTAACAAAATGCCTTGGGGCTTTGAAGTTGGCACACAAGGCGATTGGCACATCCAACACAAACGCTGCCAGTGACTTAGGTGTTGCCGCCACATCTCTTTTGTCGGGTGTTTCGGGGGCTTGGATGAATATCCTTATCAACCTGCCAGGCATCAAAGACGAAAACTTTGTTACCGATATGCGTAAATGGGGCGAGGATGGAGTTGCCGAGGCTTCCAAGCTATGGGAAGATATTAATAATTACGTAATGTCAGAGATTAGCCAATAAATAAAGGCAACTATATACAATTTTACACCACAATCTGGTAGGGGCTGGCATTGCCAGTCCCACTTATGCAGACGATACCGTCCGACCCAGAAGAAAAGTGCCAGCAGACATGGGACTGGCAATGCCAGCCCCTACCAAGCTTTGTGTAAAATTGTGTATAGTTACATAAATAAAAAACGCCTTTGTCATCAAGGGCGTTTTTTATTTATGTACATCTGAACCTTAGCGAAAATGGTGTTGCAAATTAGACCTAGTTGGTGTATAATCATCCTAGGTCAGTTATTACTGGCTGGTTGGTACGCAGGGTGGGTGAGGTCTGTAAACTTTCAGCCCGCCCTGCGCTTTATATTAAAGATTTGGTAGTAAAACCAGCCATTGACACGATTATACAGGATAACCTATCTTTTGTCAAGATATTTTAATATAAAAAAATATAAAAACAGCACTGGATTTTGCCCCAGTGCTGTTTCGTTATCTGGATGAAAGGATTTGAACCTTCGACCTCTAGACCCCCAGTCTAGCGCGCTACCAAGCTACGCCACATCCAGAAAAGTGCTATACAAATAACACGAAGTATATTCTACACCATTTTCATCATCCTGTCAAGGATAAAATTAAAAACGTCTTGACTGATTTTTGCTGGGGATATATAATAAAATTAAGATAGTACATAATAGGAGGAACGAGCGTGAATTTTAATGGTGAATTTTTTAAGGGTGTGCTTGGTGAAATCCTTGCCATTGATAGCCCTACAGGTTTTACGAAAGCTGCTGTTGCCAAAGTTAAAGAAATTGTTGATGGTATGGGGTATGAAACAAGTGTTACAAAAAAGGGCAACTTGATTGTAAGTGTGAAGGGTAAAAGTGACCGCACAGTGGGCATTTCCGCACATATTGACACTTTGGGTCTGGTGGTTCGTGGTTATCGTGGCGATGGGACGCTGACGTTTTCAAAAGTTGGCGGGTCAATTTTGCCCACACTGGACGGTGAATATTGCAAGGTTTACACCCGCTGGGGCAAGGTGTACACAGGTACAATTTTGTCCAATTCCCCTTCAAGCCATGTGTATACAGATGCTGGCTCTGTGGCTAGGGATGATAAAAATATGCACGTGAAGCTGGATGTGGAAACAGACAGTAAGGAACAAACGCAAAAATTAGATATTCTGCCAGGTGACTTTATTTGCTACGAGCCGAAAACGGTGTTTACCGACACAGGTTTCCTAAAAAGCCGCTTTTTGGACGACAAAATGTCCGTTTCCATCATTTTGGCATTGCTAAAACATTTCAAAGACAACAATATCACGCCAGAACACAATGTATGTGTCATTTTCTCTACATATGAGGAAGTGGGGCATGGCATGGCACATTTGCCTGTGGAGGTTGACGAATTTGTGGCTGTGGACATGGGTTGCATCGGTGACGACTTGTCCTGCACAGAATTTGATGTGTCCATTTGTGCAAAAGATTCGTCTGGTCCTTATGATTATGAACTGACCACCCGTCTAATTGACCTTGCAAAGGGTGCAAACCTTAATTTTGCGGTGGATATTTACCCCATGTACGGCTCGGATGTGTCCGCTGCACAGCGGGCAGGCAATGATATGAAGGGTGCGTTAATTGGTCCAGGGGTTGCAGCCAGCCACGGCATGGAGCGAAGCCACATTAAGGCAGCGGAAAACACTTGGAAGCTGTTGCACCTTTATCTAGCAAAATAATCGGAAAGAGGTTGTCAAATGATTGACTTTCAAAAGGAATTAAAAAAATATCAACCCGTGCTGGAAGTTGACAAACTGCCAGAGGAGATTGCCGAAGGCGACACAAAGGATATGATGGAGCTTTTACAGTATCTTTTTGCCAAAGAACAGGGCAAGGGTGATTAACATGGATATTAAGCTACAAAAAATGGCACAGGGAATTTCCAACCGCCAATATAATATTGGGCTTAAAATGGCACAGGAAGGGGATTTAAGCGGGGCGATTCAGACCCTACTTTCCAGTCTGCAAACCAATAAGAAAAACACATACGCCCGCAATTTGCTTGGGCTTTGTCATTATGCCCGTGGCGGTGTTGGTGAAGCGTTGCGGGAATGGACTTTGAGTTGCCATTACCAATCGGAAGGCAACCTTGCTAAAAGTTATCTGGAGGATATGGGCAGTGACCTGCCCGCATTGGAGCAGTGCAACGAAGCCCTAAAGGGGTACAACGAGGCTCTTGCCTTTTTCCGTGATGGTAATGAGGATTTAGCGGTTATCCGCTTAAAGCGTGCGGTGGAAATTTTGCCACGCTTTGTAGATGCCATGAATTTGCTGGCACTGCACCACTTAAAAACCGATGATAAAACCAAAGCCGCCGCCATGGCGGAGCGGGTGTTGGCAATTGACAAAGGTAATGAAACCGCCAAACAATACTATTTTGCGATTTTTCAAAAGCATTATGGCGAAAAATCTGCACGCCCGATTAAAACATCCCGCACAGAGATTAAACCGCAGGAAAAACAAGAAAAGCCCGCTGGCAAGACCAATCCGCTGGGTGTTCGCACTCAGAGGGCTTTTACAAAAGCTTCTCCTGTGTCTGGGATTGTTTCGGCAATTCTGGGCATGGGTGCAATGTTTTTGTTTATGCAGTTGCTGGTTTTCCCAGGTATGTTATCGGAGCGGGATGAAGAATTCAGAACTCTGCAGACCCAAGCCATCAACCAACAACAAGATTACCAGTATCTAGTTAATGAGCTTAACAACGACATCCAAGACTTGCAAACCCAAATTGCCCAGTTAGATAACCAAAACACTGAAAGACTTACCCAGTTGGCTGACATGGAAAACGAAATGCTGGTGCGGGATGCCCAGCAACTTCTGAATGACAATTTGCCATCAGAAGCCTTGACGATGCTTGACATGGTGGATTTGTCAAGCTTACGTGATGAAACTTTATCGACTTATGAAAATATACGTTTGACTGCCGCCCCATTAGCGGAAGTTGCATACCATACCCAAGCCGTTGCCTTCTTTAATGCTGGCAACCACGCCAACGCCCGCATTGCATGGGAAAACGCCGCACAGCACAGCCTAGAAGGTAGCTCCCATGGTGGTGACATTCTATACTGGCTTGGTCGCATTGCAGAGATTGACGGCGACCCCGCAAGGGCTTTGCTCTATTACGAAACCGCATTAGATAATTGGCCCACATTTAGCAGACGTTGGCAAGCACAAAGCCGACGCAACGCACTAGGGTAGGGGCGGGCATTGCCCGTCCTATTTATATATACGATACCGTACGAACCCGAACATTAGTGCCAGCAGGCATGGGACGGGCAATGCCCGCCCCTACCACGAATATGCAAATAATGTGAAAAAACTTCTTGACAAGTGCAAGAGGTATGTATTATAATGTCGATAGAAGTAAATTTATCTTCAGCCTTGAACAGTTTGGGAAAGTGCGTGGGGCAACAAAACGGTGTGGAAACCACCCCACGCACCTGAACCAAAATCGAATAAACGACCTAGGCATATTATAACAGCCTTAGGTCTATTAGTCAAGCACTAAAAAACCAAACGAAGTGAAAATTTATGCCATATAGGCGTAGAATTAATTAAAAACATATAAAACAACCCCCCGCAAAATCATTCGCGGGGGGTTGTTAGCTTTATGAACTTTTCTTCTTTTTGGAAACAAGGGCTATAACGACAACACCAGCAGCAACCCAGATAAACCAAGGCACTACAGAAATGATGCTGGCAAGTACAGTTAGACCAAGTACCGCACCAATTGCAATCAAAAATCTTTTGTCAGTTACAAAAGATGGGATTGTGTCTGCAACTTCTTTGCCAGCGACAATGTCACGGCGTATGATAAAGCTTTCAAAAAACGAAACTGTGTATAGTGCAAGCAGTCCAAATCCTGTAAACACAGTGAAAATTCCAAGTCCGCTAATTGCTAGTTGCACAGTCAAAAATACCAACAGGGCAATCCCTGCCATATAAAACAGTCCACGGCGTATCATTCCCAGATACATATGCCCAAGCCCGGGAACACAACCAGAAAGGATAAACAGCAAAAATCTGCTTGGCTTTCGTGGCGACCCGCCTCCATAAGGCATAGGATGGGGATGATGGGTCGGATGTGGTGCATGAGGTGGCGGTGTAGCTTCCGTTCTATTATCACGGGTATAATCGCTGGTGTCAACGCCATTTTTGTTAGGGTCATAACTCATTTTATCTACTCTCCTTAAAAGTGTTTTTTGTTTCATATTTACCTTTGTATTAAGAGATACGCAATTGTCTGAAAAAAGTTTGCTAATTTCAAAAATTTTTTCACCACCTCTTACTAAATCTCATAGTATGGGGCAGAACCTAACTTATGGAGGTACAAATTATGGCAGCTTTTGAATTTGGAAGTTATCAACCAAACCCCCACAACCGTGCGGTTGCTCCAGCATCTAACCCAGTTGTGGAAGCAACGCCAGAGCCTGTGGTAGAAGCCCAGTGCGGTCACCACCACCCCATCATCCAAGAGCCAATTTTAACTCTTAAAATCTATGATTCTTGCAGAAGTAAGGATTGTCTTGAGCCAAGAGAATTAGGGCCTGCCAGAGATTCACATGGCGACCCCGTTCATCCGCCAGAAGATGCACGTTCTGTTAGCATTGACAATGTAAACGTGTGCCGTATCAGCGTGATGAAAAAACAGCCCAGCCCATTCCGCAGTGGTTTTTGGGATTTAGAAATACAGTATTTGTTTGAGTATGACTTGCGTTTCTTTGGTGCAGAGGGCTGTCAAATTGACCATTGCTCTGCCTACTCCACCGCCACCCGCAAGGTAAGCCTATTTGGTTCTGTGGGGCGTAATATCAGCACATTTACTGACCTTTTTGGCAGTTCTGGTGTGTTGACTGGCAGTGGTGAGCCACTTGTTCACGTGGAAGCTAAGGGTATGCCTTTGACTGCCGAAATCGTCGGTCGCATATGCCCAAGAGGTGAGGAGCGTCCGCACCGCCATGTTGCGGTAACTTTGGGTCTTTTCTCTATTGTTAAGTTGTTCCGTGTTGCATCTTTGTTGGTAGAATCCCGTGGATTTTTAATTCCACCAAAATGCAAAAACCTAGCCCCAACCAACCCATGCGAGTTTTTTGACGAGCTAAGTTTCCCGATGGACTCCTTCTCTCCGCCACAGAAAAAGGAATTTAAGGCGGGTGTTAGCCTTAATATTCCATCCATTCGTGGTAAAGAGATTTGTGGATGCGGTGTTACCTGTGACGATTGCGAAGGATGCGAACATTGCATTATTGAATAGTGTGGTGGGGGCTTGCCCCCACTTTTTTATTTCGACAGCACCAACAATATAGCACTCGGAATACAAGACACTATCAGCCCTAAATTTGACTATAAAAAAATTTGCTAATAAAAGTTAAAAAAATTCAAAAAAGTATTGCTTATTTCATTTTTTGTGTTACAATGTATTTATACATATGTATTGCAGGGTTTGGCTAACCCTCGACAAAAAACTTTAGGTGGTAAAAAGATGTTTAAGAAGTTAACAACAGTAACATTAAGTGCCGCTATGATGTTTTCTGTCGCCACACCGTCATTGATAGGTGCGGGTGTGCAGGAAGAAATTGCACTTGAAGATGTTTGTGTGCGTTTAGCTATCACTCTAACAGAGGAAGAAGTTGAGGCGGATGTTTTGCGTCAAATCGCAGAGATGGAAGAAATGTGGATGACTGAATTACTTGATTCTTCCATCACACCTTTTGGTTATGTAGACCCCACACCTTTTGATTGGGGAAGTGGTTCACAAACCAGAGTTGTTAGAGGTGACCCTATAGTGCGTAACACAGTCACTCGTGTTTCTGGGCAAAGGGCTAGTGGATATTGGAATCATAGCAGTCGCCTAAACTCGACGACTGCGTGGCAGGTAACTGCAAGAACTGGACCCAGTGTTAGTGTCGGTATGGGCATATCGTTCCCTCCGCCTTTCAATTTTATCAATGCCTCTGTATCCATACAATCAGGCAATGCTGGCGGAATTGGCGGGTTCATTTATAATGTTCCAACTACAGGTAATACATACCACCTTTACGAAACCAATCGTGTAAGTATTACCCCAGTTAGAAACTATATTTACCAAGGAGGTGGCTCTTGGATGCTTCTGAGTTCAGGAACTACATCAACCGTGGTTAGTGGACCATACTTCGGTCCAAGGCTTACAGGCTTGCGTCCATGATTAAAAGCGGTAGACGTACCTTCATGGTATTGCTGTTGGTGACATTCGTATTAATGGTGACGATTGTTGTTATTATAGTAGCATCTAGGAATGTTTATGACCCCATCGAACTACAAGGCACTTTCATACATGAACATAATATTTTTGAACATATATTCTTAGTTTTTGATGAAGGAACTTTTAGGACATATGGTCGTGTTGCAGAGGAGTTGACGCAGGGCGAACCTAGGCTTATGTACTGGGGTCAAGGTATTCTTGTAGCAAGTGATGATGGAACATATTATACAATGTATGCCGA
>WQZZ01000093.1 GCA_009780485.1 Defluviitaleaceae bacterium
CCGCCCCATGTCTGCTGGCAATATATTTTGGAACTAACACTATCGTCAGCATAAATGGGGCTAGCAATGCTCGCCCCTACCAGATTGATGTGTTTTTGGTGCAAAGTTGTATATAATCACCAATTAAATAACAAAAACGGCACTCCACAAAATGGGAGTGCCGTTTTTGTCCTAATTGCTAGTGAATGAGTTATCAATAAGACTACTAAAATCCACCCATTGCTGTAATTCGCCACCATGCTCCATAATGGTTTGGAGCAAATAGAAGCCGTCTTGGTTTACAGCTAAATCTTGTGGCCAAGTATCTTGGCTTTGATAGCGATTAACAATAAATGTTAAATCATCTAGGTTGCTGTGAGGGAAAAAAGGTGCAATTACTTCGGCAATTTCTGTTGGACTGTGGTTCGCTACCCACTCTTGCCCACGCTGAACGGCACGCACGAAGCTTTGGATAATTTCTGGGTTTTCTTCGATGAAAGACTTGTTTGCCATGTAAACTGTGTAGGGTAGAGGATTTGTATAATTTGCCAAGCCAGTCACCACATGACCAGCCGTTGTCAAGATAAAACTAAATTATTTTTTCAGATTTCTTTGCATCAGTCGAACCATTTAACTCGATCTTGATTTTACCTTTGCCATTAATCATAACCGCATGCAGAAACTCGTTTACAAGTTCTTGAGTTAATGTTGTTATACTACTACTCATTTGCTTTTGGTTTCTTTGATGCGATAGGGCGTCGCCTGATAGCTGTTGTGATAGCCTTGACACTTTCTTATTCAAAGCTTCAATCTGCCAGTTTAACTCTGTACGTAGCGATAAATACTCCTCTTTAGTGAGGTTGCCATCCTTATAGCTCTCGTAACGGTCTTGTTTGGCGGCATTTAGTTTTTCTAATTGCTTCTCTAAGGCGTTTCTTTCTTCTGATGTTTTCTTTGATGCCCGCTGTGAAGGCTGGGGCGTATGCGGGGGTTGAGATTGCATTTGAGGTTGAGGTCGAGGTTGGTTGTCTTGTACACCGCTACATTCCACTTCGTCTACGAGAATTGTCAAGTCGTCCGATGTGGGTATGGTTGGGTCGTCCGATATTGGGATGGTCGAACTATCAGACTTGAAGCAGTTTTGTTCGACATTACTTTGAATAGCCAACAAAACAGCTTTCTCAATATCAGCTTCCGACACATTGTCCACAACACATTTTGCTGATGGCATTGTAAGGGGTGTATTGCAAACATAGCTAGGCTTTTGTCCTTTGTTTCGCTTTAGCACATATCCACAATGGCTACAACGTACCTTGTTCTTAAAAAGATTAGGTGCAACAGGAGCTTTCCGTCTTGGTAGCGGAATTAATAGCTTTTGGGCAGCCTTATACTCTTCTCTTGAAACAATGGCGGGATGAGCATTTTCTACCCTTGTCCAATTCTCCCTCGGTACAGGCACTTCCGAACCACCAACAGATATTTTCACAGTTTTGTTTGCCACGGCTGTCCCTGTATAACATTCGTGGTCGATAACCTCACGTATACAGCTCTCCTTCCAAAATGCCCCAATCTTGCTTACGTGGGTCGCTCCTTTGCGGTTTAAGCTTCTGGTTTTATACGACCCTCTTGTGGGTATGACCTCTTGATTTAGAATGGCGGCAATCTCTCTGGCCCGTTTACCTTCGATGGCATACGTAAAAATCCTGCGTACAACATCAGCGGCTACCTCATCAACTACAAGTTGATTTTTGTTGGTAATGGATTTCTTGTAACCATACACAGGAACAGACCCTGCAAACTCCCCCCTGCTCTTTTTGGCATTTAATGCTGTTTTGCATTTAATGGATTGGTCTTTGCTGTAAAGGTCGTTTATAAGGCTTTTAAGTGCTATATCCATGTCATCTGCTTCTTTTGTGTTGCTGTCAAAATTGTCGTTTACTGATATGAAGCGAACACCGTAGAAAGGGAAAATCTGCTCCAGATAACTTCCTACTTCTATGTAACTTCTGCCCCATCTACTAAAATCCTTAACTATGATGTGCTTTATCTCGCAACTTTTTACCTTATCGAGCAAATCCTCTACGGCAGGCCGCTTAAAGTTTGTGCCAGAATATCCATCATCACAAAACTCTAATCTTTGGTGTGCAAAAAGCTCTGGGTTATTATCAAGGTATTGATTGAGTAGTTCTCGCTGACTTTTAATGCTGTTACTCTCTCCTGCTAGCATATCCTCGCTAGAGAGGCGTAGGTATAGGGCAATTGGGGTGGTTGAAGGGTTAGACATTGCTAAGCACCTCCCGATTTACGATTTCATCTGTGTTGTTACTTGCGTTGTTGCCTGTTTCCTTGTTGTTGCCTGTTTCCTTGTTGTTGCCTGTTTCCTTGTTGTTGCCTGTTTCCTTGTTGTTGGTTGTTCTACCATCATCGTCTGTTCTGATACTTTTAGCCGAACTATTCTTACTCCCGTAATCATCATTTATTAGGCTAGTGTTTTCAGCTTTGTCCTTGTTATCTTGGATGTAGCTAAGCAGAGCTTGAAATTCATCACGATAGTTAAAGACTATTGTAACGGTTTTCTTGTCAGATACTACAATGTGGTGGATTAGTGATTGAAGCAAGTCCTTTGACAAAGCAATTTGCCCGTTGTCAAGTGGTGTAATTGCAGAAACCCATTTGTTGTCGGTGATGGAGTTCTCTTCATGGGTAGCCAATGCTTCTGTCAACTCCGCCATTTTTTGAAACAACACTTCTCTCTCGCCAACAAACTTGGACTTAGCAAACAGATATTCGCTTTGGGATAAAATACCCTCGGTATAGTCTGTGTAGATGTTCTCCAGTAAGTTATCAAGTCTTTTGCTGGCTTTTGTGTTATCGGTAATCTGTTTCACAAGGATGTGTTTTGCAGACTGTACAGCTTTGCTGGCTTGTATTTCTTTCGCCAACCTCACCACATCAACACATAAATCTATCTGCTTTTGAATGGACTGCTCCACAATCTCATACAGCAAAGACTCTTGTAAATACTTTCGCTTACCACTACAGGCATGACCACGATTTTGTTCATATCGTTGGCAAATGAAGGTGTAGGAAATGCGAGTGACAATGGCTCCATCATTGTTGCCATCCTTGGTTTTACGGTATTCCTTATCACGAGAAAGAGGTGCATTGCAGTCAGCACAGAATATCAAGCCTTTGAAAATATTTGTATGGCTTGGCTTGTCTAATTGTGTGCCTAACTCACCACTCTTGGATAATTGAGTTAGCTGTCGGCTTCGCTTGCCACTCTCGTGTTCTTGGTCTTGGCTGTTACAGTCGTGCTTTTTGCTTTCACGTATTTCCTGCGCCACTGACTTGCCCGAAGGTGGTATCGGTAAATCACTAAGTCGCTCTTTATACGTCGCAGTGACCTCATTAACAATCCTGCCAACCTTTTCAAAAACATCTTTAGAGATGATGGGTTGGTGCATATCAGGCACATTAACCCACTCATCTGAATTGGTATGTTTATACTTCAACCCTTGGTGTAGCCGTTGCCTTGACTTACCTTGGGACACAGTACCGATATACACAGGATTTCTTAACATCCTAATAATTGTCTGCTGTTGCCATATAACATTGGCATTGCGTTTGCTTTTTAGGATGCCTTTTTCATAGCGGTATTTATTAGGGGCAGACACTCCCATATCATTTAGTCTGCGGGCTATTTTAATATTACTCATGCCCTCTAGCTTCCAGTTAAAAATGTCCTGTACAATTGGGGCAGTTTTCTTATCAACTATCAACTTACCCTTTTCTTCCGAACATTTCATATATCCGTATGCGGCGTGCAGGCCAATAAATTCTCCTTTGTTTTGGCGTGTTTCTACTGATGACACTATCTTACGTGATATATCTTTGGCGTAGGCAGCGTTCATTAAGTTTTTTAGGGCGATAAGCATACTATCGTAACTACTGCTGGTGTCGTGATTGTCGTAGTTGTCGTTTATGGATATAAATCTAAGTCCTATAAATGGGAAGATTCTATCAAGGTAGCTGCCCGTTTCAATATAGCAACGACCAAATCTTGATAAATCTTTTACCACAATGCAATTGATGACACCGCCCTTTGCTTGCTCCATCATGTTATTAAAACCTTTGCGGTCAAAATTTGTGCCAGTTTGACCGTTATCAGTGAAGATGTCTGTTAACTGGAGGTCGGGTTGTTGGTCTATATACTGCTTTACAAGTTTTATCTGACTTTCAAGAGTGTCGCTACCTGACCTGTTTCCATCTTCAACGGATAATCTAGCATAAATGCCAACTTTGTAGACTTTGGTTTTTGGTTTAGCTTTTGGTTTAGCTTTTGGCTTGAATTTTGATTCGTCTTTGGATGAATTGCTTTGGCACGGAGTTTTGTTGACTGACAAAATACCAAATGCGTTAGTGCCGAATATGTCGGCATTTAGAGTGTGAGCATCGGAAGTATCGGTGCTGGTAGTGTGGAGGGTATCGGTGGCATCGGGAGTGTTGTGAATGTCATAAACATCAAGCTGGTTAGAGATGTTCAGTGTATCACGTCTGCTTTTACGACCCATAACACGCCACCCCCTCACGACCATTCTGTCCTTTTAGTGTTGGATGGCTGGATTGGTTACAATAAACTAAACTGCTACTCTGCAAAGTGACCATTTCAGCAAGTGCTTCAAACTGATTTTGATACCTAAACCGTATCACGATACGGTTTTTGTCACCCACAAATATTTTCTCAACCAAATTTACCAAAACGTGACGGGAGAGTTCTTGGAAGTTTCTGTGTTCCAAGAAGTGTTCAATCCATTCATGTCTGCCAGTGGTGTTTTGGGCAATGTTGTCAAGCTCGGCTTTGAGTGCATCCAAGGCTTTTTCTGCGTCATGGCAAAGTGCGGTAAAATTCGCTTTGTATGTCTTATACTCACCTCTATCAATAATGCCGTCTTGTAAATCTTCAATAAGTCTTGTGTTGCGAAGTTGGTATTTGTACAGCTCCTTTTCCTTGGCGGCAATATGTTGCTCAATCTTCTTTGCTTCTTGTTGTTGCAAGGGCAACATATCAATAAACTTCATTATTTCGGAGTATTCTACCAGATGAGATAGATGAGTACGGACAGCATATAACACAGACTTTTCTAGCTGTTTCTCAGAAATGCTGTGGGGTTTACAAGTCTTGGTTTGTCTGTTGGTGGAGCAAACATAATAAGCATATTTTTTATCTCCACTTGGTACAATCTTACGCACCATGTTCTGCCTACAGGTTTTGCATTTAAGAAGTCCCGCAAACAAATATACTTCATTTTGCAGTGGGGATTTTCTGGTGTCTTGCCCCAGTAATTGTGCTACCAACTCAAAGTCTTTGGGGTTAATTATGCCCTCGTGGGTATTCTCTACCCGTACCCATTCCTCTTTGGGTACATCCACGCCCTTTTTTAGTTTGTAGCTTTTAGACGTGCGTTTACCCTGCTCCATAACACCCAGGTAAACTTGGTTTTTAAGGATACGTGCAATAGAGTTTGCCGACCATGTTGCCTTGCTACTGGTCTTGAAATGTGATTTAACACGCAATCCTTTCTCCCTTTTGTATTCGTGGGGCGATAGAATACCCATCTCATTTAAGTGGTTAGCGATGCCTTGGTTGCTCATACCTTCAATGCGCCACTTAAAAATATCCCTAACAACCCCAGCAGCAAAATCGTCTACCACAAGTTTGTTGCGGTTATTTTCGTCTTTCTCGTAACCATATACAGCAAAAGAGCCGATAAAATCACCATTCTTGCGTTTGGTGTCAAACTGACTTCTTATTTTGGTAGAGATGTCTTTGGCATAAGCATCGTTGATTAAATTCTTAAAGGGTAAGGTGATATTGTCATTTGAAGCCTTAGCCACCTCCGAGTCATAATAATCATTAATGGCTATAAACCTGACTCCCATAAAAGGAAATATCTGCTCTATGTATCTGCCAGAATCTATCCAGTTTCTTCCGAAGCGGGATAAGTCCTTAACGATGATGCAATCAATAATCCCTGCCTCAATGTCATCCATCATGGCCAAAAATCCAGGGCGTGAAAAACTAACGCCGCTGAAACCATCATCTACCCTTTCAGAGCGGATTTCAAGATAGGGGCGGGTTTTTACATAATCATGGATTAGACTTTTTTGATTGGTGATGGAATCACTTTCAGCCTTGTCACCGTCATCACGGCTAAGGCGTACATAAATACAGACTCTCCAAACTTTCGGGGTTGGTGGTGTTGCCTGTATTTCCTGAGTTGACAAGATTGTTGATGGAGATATGTACGGAACAAGGTTACTTTGTTGAACATCAATATTTTTTTGCATAACAAAACCTCTCTTCATTGATTTTTAAGTCCACAAACCAATAAAAAGAGTTTCGCAATCAATCTTCACTTAGTCCTATAGTGACTATATCACAAAAACTCTCCTTTGTCCAGATGTTTTTTGATTTTTTGCGTGGTTTTGTTTGTGGTCGCCTTTGGGTTGGGGTGGTTTTGATACTGATTCTAGGTTAAATCCACGAAAGACTTTGGCGAAAAACGCAGTCTAGCGGTTTTGCCCCTTTAGGGCAAACTGGACAAAGTCTACTTTTTGCACAGCAAAAGCACAGGTGGGCAAACCGCTAGATTGCGATTTTCCGCCTCGCTTTCATGGTTTTAGTCTGGAACCAATATGAGGTGGGATGGCAGTAACGGAGTAGATGACCTAAAGTTTCTTGATTGCCAATGGGACAATCATCCCGAAAGCGACAAGAAGCAACTTTTTAGTCTATCCTCCAAGGTTTCCTCTGTATTGGCAAATTCAATCTGAACCACTACCTTGTCGCATTTGAACAGATAGGGGTTTTTAATCTGCTCTAGGAAGTTTGCTATTCGCTCTGTTTGTGGCAAAGATGTATCTACCGTGACGCTTCTGATGTCCACCAAGGAGTTTATGTCTGGGGTTTTTGTGCATACTTTTTTCCTACTCTCATCCTTGCCGACTTCTGGTAGATGGATTGGGTCAAGACCCAAGTGGTTGGGTTTAGATGGATTGCTTGTCGTTAGGTCGGGGTCATTTGGTTCAGAATCACTTAGCTCGCTAATGCAAACAGAGTTGTCGTGTACAAAATTCATTTCTCACATCTCCCTTCCTTTGAACCAGTAATATTTTACATTTTTTACATTGATAATATGAACATGGTACATAGCTATTCAAGTGAGTGGCGGGTACTACTATCTTCATCTTCACGGTATCGGTGTTTCACGCACTTTGTTTAGGATATGTCCGTCCAGAATGTCCACATTCCAGGCGGTTGTATCCAATACAGCAGTTTGACTTTTGCAGTCCATCTGCGAGTTAAAAATCCGCATACTTCAAGCGGTTTTAGTGAAATAGAGGGACTAGCAAAACGCAAACTGCTATAACAAAAATTTGTTGAAAATGGTGCATAACCCCTCTCATACGATTTTATTCTCCCTACATTTGCCCCTACGGGGTCAAGCTGTACGTTATTTTAGCCTTGCCTCTAAAGAAGGTATCCGAAGATGCAAAGAACGTATCTTCGACAAGAACTAGCGGTCGATAAAATCGGTTCGAGGTGGTTATGCACCGTTGCCTGTTTTTGTCATCTTCCATTTGCCAGATAGAATATTCGGTTTTCAAGGAACGAAATGTCGCATAGTTTCAGCGATGGGGTTCAGGGGTGTGCTGTTTTTGTTTTCGTGGCAAGTGGTTGATGCATTGGGTTGTA
>WQZZ01000094.1 GCA_009780485.1 Defluviitaleaceae bacterium
CCCTTGTGCTGATTCGGGCAAAGAATAAAAGTAATCACGAGCCGCCTCGTTCTGTGCAAGCGCAAAATCCAGACCCATCGGCATATCGGGTGAATATATTTTGTTTTTGTCAATATCCATAATATCAACTCCTTGGAAATATCTTTTGCTTTTGTGCGGATTATATACTTGCGGTTTCCAGAGAAGCACATATAACCCTTGGAGAAACCTAAAATTTATAACTTGATTGTAAAGCACAGGCATTGTTTTACAGCAAAACCCTTGACGAAATTAGAGTAATTAAGTATAATCAACAAAGATTGCTTTGCAACGGACTTGTACCGAACTACCGACATATACCATGACAAAGAAATTGGTTTATTATAATTTTGATACAAGTCTACGACCAACTTTACAAGGAGAAATTAAAATGTCATTTAGACCAGTTAGAAAAGACGGGGAAGAACAGCCACATATCCCAGCAGGTTTATTCAAAATCCGCATACCATTTTACCATTGGAAATGGTCTTGGCCAGAGGGGATACAGGGCTTTGCACTTGTTGCTGTGGCTCTAGCGGCTGTCAGTTTCATACAGGAAGGCATTGGTGCATCCACCGAGGTTGCTGTGCTGATGGTGTTCATTTTCAGTATGCTTTATATGTTGCACCCCACCCTAGGTGACAGTGTTTTCCCAGGCTGGATAACAGCAGGCATACCGCTGGTTATCCCATTTTTATTAACTTTTGATTATGGTTCTGACCGTGTACATGCCCTTATCGCCCTTCAATTAATTGTGGCATTTTTGTTTATTTTCTTGGGGCTGACTGGGCTTGCCAAAAAAATAAATACCCTTGTACCTGTGTCTGTGCGGGGGGGTATTTTGGTTGGGGCGGCAATCGCTGCCGTTATGAGGGTTGTTGGTCCAAGCTCCGAATTATTTGTTGCCACCGAGGTACGCCCTGCAATCCCGATAAGTGGAATTGTGGGTATTTTGGTGTGTATGGTGGTATTGTACTCCCTAAAATTTGCTCCCTTCAAAAATAAAAACTTTTTTACTCGCTTGATAAGTAAGTCAGGGATGTTGGCTGGGTTAATTGTGGCAATGGTTGTGGGTATTATCATTGGGGAATTACCTTTACCTCGGGTAGAATGGGGCATTTCTCCCATGCCTTTTGGCGAGCTGTTTAGCAATTTCACCGTTTTCGGTATTGGTTTTCCTGGCTTTGAACATTTCCTTGCCGCCGCACCGCTTGCCGTCTTGTTGTACCTAATCGCCTTCGGTGAGATTGTAGTAACGGAAACAGTAATTAAAGAAGCGGGAGAGGTGCGTAAGGACGAAGTTATAGACTATAATGTCAATCGCACAAATGTAATTATAGGTATTCGCAACGCTATCCTTGCTTTCATTTCGCCATACGTGCCAATGGCAGGCCCTAATTGGGTTGGTGGAACAGTTTCCACTGCCGAACGATATAAGCAGGGCAAGCAGGGCATGAATTCTTTCCACGATGGCATTAGTTCTTTTATACTTGCCATGGCAGTGGCATCTCTTGCCCTTCCCTTAGTTACGCTGTTGCAACCAGTTTTCCCCATAGCCATGCTAATCACCATGTTGCTGACGGGCTTTGCCTGCGGTTACGTTGCAATGAACATGGTAAAAACCCGTGAAGACCAGGGAATTGCCGTTATAATGGGTGTAGTAATTTTCGCACAAAATGCGGCAATTGGACTGGCTACTGGTGTCGCTTTGCACTTGCTGGTAAATGCTTGGAAAAAACGCAAGTCAAGCCAACCGCCTTCGGATAATTCATAGGTGAAAGTTATGAACCCAAAACTTATAATTGACTTAAAAAAACTAAAGCACAACGGGCTACTTTTAGCAGAAATGTGCGGTTTACAAGGTATTAGTGTTACGGCAGTAACAAAGGTTTTTTGTGCCTATCCAGAAATGGTGGAAGTGCTGGCAGACCTGCCTATTGACTATCTGGCAGACAGTCGCATCGAAAATATTATGGCATACCCAAAAGGGATTACCCAAAAGACTATGCTTTTACGCCTCCCCTCCCCTTCTGACGCGGATAGGGTTGTGGAATATTGTAACATATCACTAAATTCCGAGATTTACACGCTTGACAAGCTAAACCAAACCGCCCAAAAGTTAGACAAAATCCACAGCGTCATTTTAATGATTGACCTAGGCGATTTACGGGAGGGTATCTTTTTTGAGGACACGCAGAAAATCGAAAATACTGCTGGGTTCATCCTATCCTGCAAAAACCTAGAACTTTTGGGCATTGGCACAAATTTAACCTGCTATGGGGCGGTTTTGCCCACCCAAGAAAACCTTGACAAATTGGTAGAAATTGCGGATAATTTACGTAAGCGGTTTGGAATTGATTTACCCGTCATCAGCGGTGGTAACTCTAGTAGTCTTTACTTGCTGGAAAATGGAAAGATGCCAGCGGGCATTAACCATCTTCGCCTTGGTGAAGCTATTGTTTGTGGTAGAGAAACCGCTTTTGGCGAAACTTTTAAGGGACTTAAAACCGACGTTGTCACCCTGCAAGCGGAAATCATCGAAATTCAGCAAAAACCGTCTATGCCTGTGGGGCGTACTAATGTTAACGCTTTTGGTGAAGCCATTTCTTTCAAAGACAAGGGCGTACATAAGCGGGGGATTTTGGCAATTGGGCGACAAGATATAGGTTCAAACCAAATGGTCTGCCACGACCCGTCTGTAGAAGCTATTGATAGCAGTAGCGACCACCTAATTGTGGATTTAACTGGCGATTACAATGTAGGTGACTGGCTAAGTTTCTCATTGACTTACGGTGGGATTTTAGCTGGTTTCACAAGCAAATATGTGGATAAAATTTTTACCGAGGAGGATGTAAATTGCCAAGATTTGTAACCATAGAATTAAAGCAGCACATAGGTGTGCCAGCAAGCCCTGTTGTGTCAGTTGGCGACCTTGTGCAGAAGGGGCAGTTAATCGCTGTTTGCGAGGGTTTAGGAGCAAATGTCCACTCCAGTGTTTATGGTAAAGTTGCTGAAATAGGACAAGCCGTGCGTATCGAAATGGACGAACACCAACCCGAAGAATTTATAAAAATTGCAGGGTGGGGACTTGACCCTGCTCCGTCCCGCTTGGATATGGTAAAATCCGCTGGAATTGTGGGGGCTGGCGGGGCTGGCTTCCCCACCCACGTAAAATTTTCGACGGATTTACAGGGTGGTACATTCATCCTTAACGCCGCCGAATGTGAACCAGTTTTAACCCATAACATTAAGGTCTTAAATGAGCAGGCTGATTTAATTGTCCGTGGCATAAAATACGCCATGGACATGGTAAACGCTGACACAGGATATATCGCCATTAAGACCAAGCACACCAAGGAATTAATCGCCATTGCACGAGCTTGCAAGGCAGAACCAAATATAGAAATTCGATATTTGCCCGATATGTATCCTGTGGGAGACGAAAGGGTTATTGTGCGGGAAATTCTAGGCGTTAAGCTAGAACCTGGTCAGTTGCCTTTAGAAGCAGGGGCAATTGTGTCAAATGTAGAAACTATTAAGCGTGTAGCGGAAGCAATTGAGCTGGGCAAGCCCGTGATAACCAAAGATTTTACAGTGGCTGGACGACTTAATGGTAAACCAAAAGTTTATTTGGACGAACCAATTGGGATGTCTGTGCAGAAATACATCGACGATTGTGGCGGTGCAATGCAACCCCATGGCGAAATTTTGCTGGGTGGTCCATTTACGGGATTTGCTGGCGACAAGCAATCTACTATAACCAAAACTTTGGGCGGAATTTTTGTTGCAATGCCTTTCCCTGATGATAACCGAAAATTTGGCATCCTAGCTTGCGAGTGCGGGGCGGATGAGGATAGACTAACCGAAATTGTAGCTGGCATGGGCGGCGAAGTTGTGTCAGTAGCCAAATGCAAGCGAATGGTGGAGGTAAACGGTCGCTATCGTTGTGACGAGCCAGGCAACTGCCCTGGGCAGTCCGAAAAGATTTTGAAGCTAAAGTCAGAAGGGGCAACCGCCGTTATGGTCGGCACCTGCGAGGACTGAACGAACACCGTTATGGAAATAGCCCCTAGGTTAGGGGTTTCGGTGTACCACTCCACAGACCACGTTTTGCGGGCAACAGACCACAGGCTGTACAGGAGGGTCAAAAAATGAAGCGTTACAAAATGGCAGCAATTATCATAATAATACACGGGATTATTGAAATTGGCGGTTTCTTTGCAGTATTGCCCTTATATTTAGGAGCAGAACCAAGTCCACTTGTCCCTTTTGACCCAGTACCCCTAGACGTGGCTATTGGCGGTGTCATTTGGGGTGTTCTTAGGCTAATTGCAGGTATCGGACTTATAAAGAGTTTTAAGTGGGGTCTTGTTTTGTCGGCATTAGTTTGCTTTATGGCAATATCTGCTATGTTTGAGCATATGCCCTTCGGACTCATGGATGCTGTACTTGGCGGAACTGCCTTAATTTTAATATTGACACAGTATTTTGGAAATAAAAAGATTGTTTAGGAGGATGCAAAATGGCTATTAGTGCTGAAAGTGTGAAAGAAAACGCAAACAAGCCAGCGGTAAGCTGTTGTAGATTTGAAGCGGGGGTAATTATCGACCATGCCAATTTGGAAGACCCTGCTCTGTTTGATGATTTAGAAGATAGCGGACTTTTAGCCATCCCGTCGGATTGTTATACAATCGGGCAGGTTATGGGTGGCAAAATTATCAAGACCATTGGTGCATTAACCCCTATGACGGCAGAATATGTAGAAATTGTTGGCGGTGCAGATAACACACCAACAAAAGAAGCGCAAGCAATGCCCGCCCCCACCACAAACATTTCATCCATCAATGGCGGTGGTGGCGACACAATAAAACTATTCATTGGCGAAGGCAAAAACATCCAAATAGAAATACCCACCACGGTAGGGTCGGGCATTGCCCGTCCCATGCCAGCAGACGTACCGTCCGCCCCAACGGCTATGACATCTACACCCAAAACGCTACGCACCCTAAAACGCCGCCACTTCCAAATCGACAACATCATCTTTGGTGACGAAACCAAAATCGAAGGCACAACCCTAACTTTGCGTAATGCCACAGAGCTTTGCAAAGACGCAATATCAGGGACAAAACTTGTAGAAGATATGAAAGTAGAAATTATCACCCCTGCTGACTATGGGCGTTATTCTGAAACCATAATGGACGTATTGCCAATCGCTACCAAAGAAGAAGGTGACTTAGGTGGCGGTATTACCCGCATGTTAGACGGTGTCGTTTTTGTCATCACAGGCACAGATGCCGATGGTGTGCAGATTGGCGAATTTGGCTCATCCGAAGGGGAAATGGACAAAAATATCATGTGGGGTCGCCCAGGTGCGCCTGAAAAAGGTGAAATTTTCATCAAAACCCAAGTTACCATCAAATCAGGTGCGAATATGGAACGCCCTGGACCTCTTGCCGCCCATATTGCCAGCGACTTTATTATGGAGGAAATTCGCACAGCTTTGAAAAAGGCAGAAAGCAACCTATGTATCCATGAAGAAGATTTTCAACAGGTTCGCCGTCCTTGCAAACCTAAAATGGTTATCGTTAAGGAGGTTATGGGTCAAGGGGCAATGCACGACAACCTAATACTTCCCTACGAGCCTGTTGGGACGCTGGGTGCTGTGCCAAATGTAGACTTAGGCAATCTGCCAGTTGTTCTGTCGCCACTGGAAGTACTAGACGGGGCAATCCATGCCCTAACCTGCATTGGTCCTGCCAGCAAGGAAAACAGCCGACATTATTTCCGTGAGCAATTGGTTATGGAAGCCATGGCAGACCCTGATATTGACCTTGCTGGCATTATCTTCATAGGTTCGCCCCAAGCCAATTCGGACAAATTTTACGTGTCCAAACGCCTTGGTATGATGATTGAAGCCATGGACGTTGATGGGGCAATTGTTACAACCGAAGGTTTCGGCAATAATCATATCGACTTCGCCAGCCATATCGAACAAATCGGTCAGCGTGGTGTTGCTGTGGTTGGCATGACCTATTCTGCCCGCCAAGGTGCTTTGGTTGTAGGCAACAAATACATGAAGCATATGATTGACCTTAACAAGTCCGAAGAAGGGATTGAAAACGAAATTTTGTGCAACAACACGCTCACAAAAGAAGATGCGGTAAGAGCTTTGGCGATGATAAAAGCTGTAATTGCTGGCGAGGAAGTTAAACCCGCTGAAAAGCAATGGACACCAAGTGTAAAAGTAAACAACATCACTGCCATCGAACAAGCCACGGGTCAAAAAATACAACTGGTGGACAACGAAAAAACATTACCAAGGTAGGGGCAAACAAATGTACGAAGGCGTAATAGTGGAAGTGACAGGAGGTTCTGTCACAATTGACATAAATGGGCGGTTGGGACAGTTAAAATTACCCCTTAGGATGATAATAAACGACCGCCCGCTGGAAGTTGGACAAATAGTACGTTTTCAGCTGACATATCCAGAAGTGGTTGACTATCCAAAGGCATAGCGAGGTGTAATCATGGTAGAAATGTGGGATGTATTGGACAAAAACCGCCAGAAAACAGGGGCTTTGCATAGGCGTGGACAGCCGTTACAGGATGGAGAATATCATCTTGTTGTTAATGTGTGGATTATAAATGACGCTGGCGAATTTCTAATCGCTCGTAGGACAGAAAACAAACCCTATCCTTTAATGTGGGAGGCAGTTGGCGGGTCAGCAGTAGCTGGGGATGACAGCCAAGCCACCGCACTAAAGGAAGTTCGTGAGGAAATTGGTATTGAGCTACGCCCAGAAAACGGGCAACTTTTCCGCTCATTCCTTTGCAAAAATTCTGGCTCAACTTTCGTAGATGTATGGCTTTTTCACCAAAACGTGAATATTGACGATGTGAAGCTTTTGCCAGAGGAAACTTGCGACGCAATGTGGGCAAGCGAAACCAAAATCAGGCAAATGCAAAAAGAAGGTATTTTCCTTTCGCCACCTGAATTTTATCTGTACCTTGAAGATTTGATGGACTTTGTACGAAAGTCATAAGGAGGAAAATATGCCCCAAGAATGGATTAACGCCGAAGATTACACATTTAACACATTTTTATTGCTGGAGCGTTTTCAAATAGCTTTAATTTTTGAACATAGTGGCTGGGGAAAGGATAAGGAAGTTTGGCGACAAAACATGGGTATAGCCCTTAACGCCAACCCCGTTGTTAAATGGTATTTCCAAAACCGTTGCCCGCAATATGCCGAAAAAATCGAAGAAATTACTGCAAATGCCCCCATGGGCGATGTAAGACAGGCGGAAATTTATATTATAAACAGCATGGCAGATTGGGTGATTTACACCACCCCCGAGAAAATGGCGACAAACAGCCCATACATTGCAGGATGGAACAGTAAGCGTCTGCATGACATCGTAGACCTAACAGACAAAACCGTACTAGATATTGGTGCTGGTAGCGGTCGCCTAACATTTGCCGCTGTCGAAAAAGCTGCATATGTTTACGCCATCGAACCTGTAGCCACCCTTCGAGATTTTATTAGAGCGGAAGCCACCATAAATGGTCACACGAATATCCGTGTAACAGAGGGTTTTGTCACCGACCTGCCATTTCCTGACAACACCTTTGATGCGGTGATTTTCGGTCACATCATTGGTGATGATTTAGAG
>WQZZ01000095.1 GCA_009780485.1 Defluviitaleaceae bacterium
AAGCATTAAGATGATACCTAACTGAATTGCCTGGTCACGAAAACCACGTTGTACATCCATGGCTATGGTGGTTGTCATTACACGGGTTTGGTGGCGAATGTTTCCGCCAACCATAACAATTGCCCCAACTTCGCTCATTGCTCGCCCAAAACCCGTTATAAGGGCAAAAAATATTTCGTTGGCAAGCTCACGAATAATTAGCATTTGTGTCTGCCATTTGCTTGCCCCCATGGTGTGGGCAAAGGCACGTATGCGTCCGCCGTTTCTGCTGGCGGCGGTGTACACAATGCCTGATATTATGGGGGTTATGAGCAACACTTGTGCAATAACCATAATCTCAAAGGTAAACAGCAGACGAAACGCCCCAAAAGGTCCAGTACGCATAAAAAGCAAAAAGACCACCAAACCCACCACAACAGGGGGCGTACCCATTAGAGTGCGGTTTATGGCAACCGTCAACCACTTAAAAAAGCGTGGAAGGGGGCGGGTTGGGTTGATACTTTCAAGGAAAAGTCCAAATGCCACCCCCAAAATTGCGGAGATGGCTGTGGACGTTAATGTCATACGCATGGTACGCCATATTATTTGGGTTGTTTCTTGGTCTAATAGTTCCAGCATTGATTTAATTAGCTTCTGGGAAGAATAAGGGATTACCAAACTCCTCCACACCAAACTGCCCAATAAGCTCCTGCCCTCTTGCACCAATCATCCAGTCCACAAAAATGCGACTGCCTTCTGGCTCTAGGGTGGTGGAAACAATCATAATGCCATAGGGGTTTAGTAGGTCTGGGCTTCCTTCTGTAACAATTACAAGGTTGCCACGGTCTGGGCGGTTGTACCATGTGGCGCGGTCTGAAAGGGTAAATGCTTCCATTTCTATAGCCATTGTAATGGTCGCCCCCATGCCTGCCCCTGCTTCAATATAATTTTCATTAGCTGTACCGTCAAGACCCAATGCCGTCCAAACATCCAATTCCCTTACATGTGTGCCAGAATTATCACCACGGGAAATAAAAGGCAAATTGTCGTTTAGAATTTGAGGGAATGATTGGTTAATAGGCGTATTGTGGGCAATTGGACCATCCGCTGGACCAAGAACAATAAAGTCATTATACATAATGTCATAACGACGCTCTGCATAACCGTCTGCCACAAATTGGTCTTCTAAAGCACGTGCATGAACCAAAAGCACGTCCGCTTCCCCGTCACGTCCTGTTTGCATTGCAAGACCTGTTCCTTGTGAAATTACCGTAACAGCCCAGCCTGTTTCCTCGTAAAAAATAGGCAACAAAAAGTCTAATAGACCAGCGTCATATGTAGATGTTGTGGTAGCCAAAATAATAGTGCCACCTTCGTCATCATTGTTTCCACAAGCGGCAAACACAGCCACCATGCTCATCATCAATAAACCTAAGAAAAACTTTTTCATTTTAATTTCCTCCACATTCGTTAGTTTTGTTTGTCAAAATTTCAATGCCATGTTGCAGATGGGGCAGTGCATATTCCAACGACTCCCGCACCGCTTTGGGACTACCAGGCAGGTTAACAATCAAGGTTTCGTCCCTAATAACAGACGCTCCACGACTTAACATTGCCCGACCTGTAATTTGCAGGCTGTGCCAGCGAATTGCCTCTGCAATACCTGAAGCATTGCGGGTTGCCACGGCGTGGGTAGCTTCAGGGGTCACGTCCCTCGTAGAAAAACCTGTACCGCCCGTTGTCACGACCAAATTTATTTTTTGGTCTGCCAAACCTATCAAGCAGGTCTTAATTTGCTCAAAGTCATCAGGCAACAATATCATATCCTTGACTTCATATCCAACGTCAGTCAGCATTTGGCGAATAACTTCACCGCTTTTGTCCTCTCGTTGCCCCGCCGCCCCTTTGTCGCTTAGGGTAACTATTGCGGCGGTTAGCCCAGTCATGCAAGCACCTCCATTGTATCGTCCACAGAAACTTCACCTTCTTCTAAAATAATTGCAAAGACACCTTCACGTGGCATAATGCAATCACCCATTTTATAAAAAATCTGACAGCGGTCATGGCAATCCTTGCCGATTTGGGTTACTTCCAAAAGTGCCTGCCCGCATTGTAACTTCGTACCAACAGGCAGGGAACGGAAATCAATGCCTTCCACCACAAGGTTTTCACCAAAATCCCCATGGTTTACCCCAGCACCATCATTGTTAAATGCCAGCACCTTGTCATAAGACAAAAGGCTAACTTGCCTATGCCAATCTCCCCCATGGGCATCACCTTCCAGCCCCCATCCCTTTTTCAACAAAATTTTACCAACATCCTTTTTTTGCACACCTTTTCTTTCGCTTGTGCATACAGCTTTTACAGTTCCTCTCATAATCAACCTCCTATTTTGGACATATGTTTAAGCCCGATTTCCTCGCCAATATGATGGCGTTCGGGTTTGTTATTTACAGCTTCCACAATTGCTGATGAAATCTCGGCATTGCCTGCCCCACCACGGAGCAGTCCACGCAAATCCAGCCCCACGCTATGGTGCAGACATAAGGTTAAAAATCCGTCACTACTTAGGCGAATACGGTTACAACCCGAGCAAAACTCGTGACTTATAGGGCTAATAAAACCCAAACTACCCAACATATCTGGTGTTTTATAATATCTTGCGGGTCCAAAGCCTCGGATGGTATCATCCCCTGCTAAATGGGGATATTCCATCTTCACAGCCTCCAAAATATCTTCCGTGGCAACCCCTTCCAAATCACCGCTTACGCTGGTTGGCATCAATTCAATAAATCGCATATCTATAGGTAGTGTGCGGGGCAGGGTAACCATTTTCAAAATCTCGCCATCATTAACACCCTTTATTGGCACACAATTAAGCTTGACTTTCAACCCAAGCTCTACCGCTTTGTTTATGGATGACCAAACCTGCCCAAACACATCAAAACCCGTGATTTTGTGGTAGGTTTGCGGGTCAAGGGTGTCCAAGCTAATATTTAAGCCATCCAGCCCAATTTTAGCAAGCTCATCCAAATGTTGCTCAAGCAAAACGGCATTGGTTGTTATCGTCACCCGCTCTATGCCATTTATCACCTTCAAAGCCTTGACAAAATCCAGCCAGCCTTTACGCACCAAGGGTTCGCCCCCTGTAACCCGCACATATTTTATTCCAAGCTCAGCTAAAATTTCAAAAAGCCGTAAATACTCCTCAAATCGCAAGACATTTTCGTGTCTAATGCACTCCACATCTTCTGGCATACAATATGCACAACGCAAATTGCAACGGTCGGTTATGGACACACGCATATAATCTATTTTACGGGCAAATCTATCACTTAAACTCATGGCATCACCCGCCTATATGTACCCGACTTTCCGCCAGTTTTTTCTAGCAGGCAAACCTCACCAATAGTCATGCCCTTGTCCACCGCCTTGCACATATCGTAAATGGTTAAAAGTGCCACGGTTGCCCCCATTATAGCCTCCATCTCTACCCCTGTTTTGTCTGTGGTTTTAACGGTGCAACAGGCGGTTATAACATGGTTTGTGCCGTCCATTTCAAAGTCGATGCTGGCTTTCTCCACAGGGATAATATGACAAAGGGGTATTAGGGATGCAGTTTGTTTAACCGCCATAATCCCCGCAAGACGTGCCGTCCCCAGCACATCACCTTTCATTATTCCGCCTTCTACAATGGCTTCATAACACTCCGCCGTCATAGTGATTTTGCCTGTGGCAACAGCTTGTCTCTCGGTTTTACTTTTGTGGCTAACATCCACCATAACAGCATTTCCGTCTTCATCAAAATGAGTAAAATCTGACATTTATCATCCTCCTAAGCCGTAAATATAAAAACCCCTCATCATGCAATGAAAAGGGGTGCAAAAACCAAACCAAATAGAACTACAAACAAAGTCCGCAATTGCCATTTAATCCATTCCCCTTTTCAAATGTGGAAGGCAAGACCGTTTCCAGCCTAACCCTAACGCCCTAAAACCATGGCTTATGCTGTAGGTTTTTCGGTTCGGAGAATTATTTACTTACAACAAGCCTAGCACACAAGGGAAAACTTGTCAACACTTTTTTCAAATTTCTTGACGTGTACGGAAGCCTAGTGTATAATTAGGCTATGGACTTTTTAACTAGGAGTTATCGAAATGAAGGAACTTAACCAACACATAAAAAGCGGAAACTTTGCCCCTGTTTACCTTCTACACGGCACAGAGGGGTTTTTGTTGCGTCACTGGCAAAAAAAGCTTGTAGAAACATTTGTGCCTGACTCCAATCCCTTTAACTTAGAAAATCTGGACGCAAAAACCTCAGCTTCGGACATCATTTCATCTGCCGAAACCCTACCTTTCATGTCCGACTTTCGTCTAATATTCCTTAAAAACACAGGACTTTTTGAAGCAGGACGCAAAGATGATTCAGAAACATTGGCAGGATACATACCAGACATTCCCGAAACCACAATAATTTTGTTTGTTGAAGAAAAGGTGGACAAGCGTGGTCGCCTATATAAACGTGTAAAAGACGCAGGTTTTGTCCTAGAAGCAACCACCCCAAAAGAAGCCGAGCTTTGGGAGTGGGCAATAAAAATGTGTGCCAGCCGTGGCAAAAATATGAGCCTTGCCACCGCAAAACATATGATGCAAAGCACAACCATCGACATGCAGTCATTACATAACGAACTGGAAAAGCTTATAGCCCACGCAGGTAACGGCACAGAAATTACCACGTCAGACGTTGACGCAGTTTGCACAAAATCATTAGATGTTAAAATTTTTTCCATGATGGATGCGGTTGGGGCAGGTAATGCCAAAGCCGCCGTCCGAATGTACCAAGACCTAATGACTTTGAAAGAATCACCTTTCATGGTTCTATCCATGATTGCGAGGCAATATCGCTTTTACATCCAGTGCAGTTATCTAGTCAGCAAAAAGACACCATCAAAAGAAATCGCATCTAAACTATCCCTTCACCCTTTTGCCGTAGAAAATTTTATTAAGGGTAGCCGAAATTTAAGCCAGCAAACCATGCTAAGTGCCTTAAACCAATGCCTTGAAACAGATTTTGCAATAAAAAGCGGTCACATACAAGATGTGACCGCCGTCGAAATGCTAATTGTAAAACTTTGTACAAAAAATACTTAAGAACCTGTATTCGGTAGCATACTGAATACAGGTTCTAAATTTTACTTGTGAACTTGCTCCCAGCAAATATCTCCGACAATTGGCAACTTTACAGCACGGTTGCTTGCAGCGGTGATAATTAGGTATAACCAAGTGGCAAAACTGGCAACTCTTACAACCCAGCCTAATATTCCAAAAATCCAGCCGATAAGCCAAATGTTGGACAACATACCAAGACCAAGACCAAGCACCAAAAACACTAGGAAAACCACGGTGGACTGTAATGCAGCAAAGCGGACAAATTTATTCTCCTTCTCCAACACCAGCACCACAATGCCGCTGATAAACATGAAGAGATACGCCAAAAACGCCGCCCATCTTTCTTCCAGCCCAAAAATTGATTTGTTCATAAACCTACCTCCAATTTCTAGTCACTAGACCAATATCAAAAACACATTGAACCATTTTAGATACAAGCCAATTTGACTGTCTTGCAAATATATACGCAAGTTATTCTAAAAAGTCTGCAAAGTTATATAAAAAGTTTTTGTATGCCTGGGAAATATATTTTAACAGCACTTGCATCTTGGTAGCTCATATTTGCATCTTGGTAGCTGGGTCATTGAAATGATGAGAAAATATCTGTATAATAAAAGTAGGTGACAAGAATGATTGTAAAAATGGAACAGGATTCATCTGTGGAAGAAGTCGAAATTCTAATTAGATATGCCGAAATGTCTGAAGATGTAGAACGTATTGCAACAATGCTGGAATCAGCCACTGTTAGAATTAAGTGTAGCTATGACGGGGGCGAAAAACTTGTTAGCGTTTCAGATGTTTACTATTTTGAAAGCGTGGACAAGATGACCTTCGTTTATTGCGAAAAGGATGTATATAGGACAGAGCTGCGTCTGTACCAAATTGTGGATGATTTTGCGTACATGGGGTTTGTGCAGATAAGTAAGTCCTGCGTCTTAAACATAAATGCTTTGGACTTAATTAATACTTTGCCAAATAGTAGAATGGAAGCAACCTTAAAAAATGATGAGCGTGTTTATATAACAAGAAAATACCTCGATGGCATAAAACACGCTTTGCAGAAAGGGGTGTAGCCATGAAAAGGTTGATAATGCACATCCTTGCAACCACAGGGCTTTCACTTGTAATAGTTGCTACTATTATAGTTACAAGGTCTTATTTATTTATAATTCCTTTTGCTGGTACGGTTCTTCCTGTCTTTTTCGCAAACATCCTCATCCATGCAGGCTTATTTGTTACTGGGAAATTTGAAAGTCGGTATTGGATTTTGGAAAGCCTACTGGACGTAACTTATATAGCCACCGTGATAATCATTTTTGGATGGCAGTATAATTGGTTTTCATTAACGCCGATATGGTCATTGATATTGATGGCTGTATTTATGTACATTGTTGGTTTATTTCTTAGAATGGCACGCATTCGTGGAGAGGTCAACGAAATCAACAAACTGCTGGAAAAAAGAAATAAAAAATAAAGCAACTATTGACAGCTCCTTACAGATTGGTAGGGAATACGTAGCACTACCGATTTGTAAGGAGCTGTCAATAGCTACCAAAATAAAACCTTTAAGGAGAGAATTAAAATGAAAGCAAGAATCAAAAAAATGGTATTCCTTCCCCTAGCACTTATGCTGGCTATCGGAATGGCAATCCCGGCTGTTGCAGCAACTGTATCTGTAAACGGCGAGAATGTACAACTTGGTGCAGAGCCAGTAGCTGAAAGCGGAATGACTTTACTTCCCATTAGATTTGTAACAGAAGCAATGGGTGCAAATGTAGAATGGAATGGTCAAACTTCCGAAGTTACAATTGCAAACAACAATGCTACCATTGTTTTAACTATTGGAAGCAGTGCAATGACTGTAACAAGAGCTGGTGCTACAGAAACAGTTAACCTAGACATTGCACCTCGTATTATTGATGGCAGAACATTTGTTCCTGTAAATGCTATTGTTGAAGCTTTGGGTGCTACCATTAGCTCTACAGATTCTACTATAGCCATTAATGTTGAAGGTGGCGTTGCTACCGCACCTACCACACCTGCCGAAGTTGAAGCACCCACCGCTGGAGGCGATATTTGGAATGTTCTTGACTTCTATACAGATTTGTTGAATATGCAAGTAGCGGTATCGAATTACCTGAGCTTCTCTACCGACTTCGGTAATTTGATGGCAAGAATGGACGCTATAACAGAAGTTAGCAATCTTATCATGGCTACTGATTATTCTAGCATAGACTCCATGAGAGTTAAGGCTAACGGACTTGCAGATATAGCTGGACGTTTTGGTATTAACATAGATGAATTTAGGCATCTTCTATAGTAAGTAGTATTAAATAAGGTTGGGAGGCAAAGCCCCCCAACCTTATTATTGTTTTATGGTTATTATGTCGTCGTTTATTTCTAGGTTGGTGTTAGTGTTCCAGCCCATGCTGTCTCTTAGTTCTTTGTTCAGTATTACCCTTCCCATGTTGTCTATTTCTACTGTGCTGGGGG
>WQZZ01000096.1 GCA_009780485.1 Defluviitaleaceae bacterium
ATTTTCTGGCTACCACCTTCGGGAGCAAATGTAAGACTGGACTTGCGGACTTTTTGTACCTTTTCCAGCACGGTCTGATTGGCAGCATCAATCCTTAGGCTTGGAAGTGATATGCTTATATTTTCGCTTGCAAAGCAGTCATTCAGTTTGTCTACCAATTCATTCAGATGGGGATAGTCGTTAGTGGCAAGGGAAAGCAGGGAAATCTCCTCATGCCCACTGGATGTCAGTAGGCTTTGGGCTTGGGCAACAAGTGTGTCCACCTGTTTATTACGGTGGGGACGGTAAATATACCCCGCTTGACAAAAACGGCAACCACGGATGCAACCCCGAAAAACTTCCAAAGCGATACGGTTATGTACTGTTTCAATCAGTGGAACTAACGCCTTTTCGGGGTAATGTGCCTTATTCATGTCCTTAACTATGACTTTTTTAACACGGTCGGGTGCGTGAGGATTATTGGGTGCAAAATTGGCAATTGTACCATCTTCATTATAAGTAACATCATAAAAAGCAGGTACGTAAATACCCTGCAAACACGCAATTTTTTCTAAAAATTCTCGCTTTGTACCGCTGTGGGTCATGTGGATATTAAAAACTTCAGCAAAAGCTTCTTCTGCCTCGCCGATAAAAAAGAAGTCAAAAAACTCCGCCAACGGTTCGGGGTTGTAAGCACATGGACCTCCCCCGCAGATAATCGGGTGGTTTTCGTCACGTTCTGATGCACGCAACGGCAAGCCCGCTAAATCTATCATATTTAATATATTTGTGTATGTCATTTCGTATTGCAATGTAAAACCAATAAAATCAAATTCTACCAATGGTGTAAAGGTTTCAAGGGACTTTAAGGGTAAATTCTCTGCCCGCATAATAGCTTCCATGTCGCTCCATGGTGCAAAAACCCTCTCGCAATACACATTTGCCCAGCTATTAAACAGGCTGTACAGGATTTGCAGACCATTATGGCTCATACCCACCTCATACACGTCAGGAAAGGCAAATGCAAAATTTGTCCGCACCATTTCGGGGTCTTTCACAACCATGTTAATTTCGTTGCCTACATATCTGCCAGGCTTTTCCACACGCAACAATACATCGTCACTATACATCTTCGTTTTCCAACTCCCTATCTTCTGTTATCACCTTGGTATATGACAGAACATCTCCTAGGCGGTGGTGCTTTTTGTCAAACAGTATCAGCACAAAACTAACAATGTCTACAACACGAAGTACGTTTCTTAAAATTGACTTCATTAGCGTGATGGGGCTTCCGTCCTCACTTACAACCCGAAGGTGCAACAATTTTTTCCCTGGTGTTTGACCCTTTTCGAACACCTCAAAATAAATGTTGTACATGATGAATATTAAAAAGAAGGCTATTCCCCAAATTATGCCGATGCCCAAATGTACCCCATCTTGAAAATCAAGGTTGGTGAGCAAAATGAAAATTATGGCAAGGGCAGCCGTGATGGTGGCGGGTATAAGCAAGTCCACTGCAATTGCAAGGGTGCGACTTCCTAAGCCTGCTTCGTAAGGGAAGGTGTCTGGGGGGTTAAGAAAACTTTGGGCTATAACATCTAACCTTGGTGAAATAAAAATCATTGGGATATATGCCACCAGAACCAATACATAAAAATTCGGGCTTAAAAAGTTGCTTATGTCATTTATGGCAAAAGGCGAGAAAAATTGGTGGATAACCATAAAAATTACACCATACATAGCCAAGTTAACCAGCGTCACCACCATAACCACAATAAAAACCTTTAGAAACCCTCCCCTTAACACCATTTTCGCACTGGCAAAAATTGCACCAAAAAAGTGCTTTTGATGGATTAATACGAGGTTTGTGGAAAAGAACGACAGGGAACGCACAATAATAAGCACGACCACCAAAATGCCCACAAATACAGGTGTAAGGTTAAGGAACAAATCTAAATTAAGAAATGCAACCAGCCCAAAGATGCCAAAAATCAGCATAAACAAAAGGGTTTGTGCCAAGGCTAAACTAAACACACCAAGGGATTTGCGAGCCGTTGTTTTAAGTGCTTGGGAGAAAGTCGGCTGATTTTCGCTACACACAACCGTTGCTACCGCACCATTAAGCATCAAAAAAAACGCTAGAAAGGGCAGCAGTAGTAGGGCAAACCCGCCAAAGAACACCCCATCAATGGCGATTTGGTTGCCAGCCATTGCCCTGCCCTCAAATGTTAAATTTGGGTGAACCACAAAAAACCCTAGGGCAACATAACCCAAGAGAAATAAGAAAAACACAATATTAACCAGAGCCGACAAGCTTATATTAAGCCCTAGCCGTCCCACATATCTATCCAGTGTAATATCACACAAAACACCTAAACTTTTACTTTTATTTAATTTGTTATCCATAGCTTCATCCTTTCGACAAGTTAATACTAACACAATCCCGAAAAAAAATCCAGTTATTTATTGAAAAAAGTTACAAAGTCTGATACAATGATACAAATCCTTGAGGAGTTGATAGAAATGAGAACAAGAATATCTCAAATTTACGCCGACCCAGCTGGGTTCATGGGCAAAGACATAGAGGTTTGTGGATGGGTTCGCACCTTGCGTGACAACAACCATTTTGGTTTTATTGAAATAAATGATGGTAGTTTTTTTAAGTCTATACAGGTTGTTTTTGATGACAAGTTGGGTAATTTTGCTGAAATTACTAAATTTGGTGTAGGTTCAGGTATTCGTGTGGTTGGTAAGGTGGTGGAGAGCCAAGGTAAAGGGCAAACCTTTGAAATACAGGCTTCTGCTGTCACTTTGGAGGGGGCTGCCCCGCCAGAATATCCATTGCAAAAAAAGCGTCATGGTTTTGATTATTTAAGAACAATCGCCCATCTTCGCCCTCGTACTAACACTTTTTCGGCGGTTTTCCGTATACGTTCGCTGGCGGCATATGCCCTGCACAAATTCTTTAACGACCGTGGCTTCGTCCATGTTCATAGCCCGATTTTAACGGGCTTGGATGGGGAAGGTGCTGGGGAAATGTTCCCAATAACTGGTAGCGATGACTTTTTTGGTAAGCCCATTAGCCTGTCTGTTACGGGACAACTTAATGCTGAAGCCTACGCACTTGCTTTTGGTGATGTTTACACCTTTGGCCCCACCTTTAGAGCTGAAAATTCCAACACATCCCGCCATTTGGCGGAATTTTGGATGTTAGAGCCAGAAATCGCCTTCGCTGAGCTACCTGACGTGATGGAGCTTATAGAAGACATGATAAAATATGTTACCAAATATTGCTTAGAAAATGCACCTGAAGAAATGGAATTTTTCGACAAGTTTATCGAGGAGGGTTTGCTTGCCAAATTGGACAACCTTGTAAACTCTGACTTCGGGCGGGTCACATACACGGAAGCTATTGACATTTTGCTTAATGCCAAGCAAAAGTTTGAATTTCCTGTGGAATGGGGTTGCGATTTACAGTCCGAACATGAGCGTTACATTTCCGAGGTTCATTTCAAAAAACCTGTGTTTGTGACGGATTATCCAAAAGACATCAAGGCGTTTTATATGCGTCGCAATGACGATGGCAAAACCGTTGCTGCTTGTGATTTGCTTGCACCTGGCATCGGGGAAATTGTGGGTGGAAGCCAACGTGAAGAACGTATGGAGCAACTTTTGGAAGGTATGAAAGTCCATAACCTTTCCGAGGAAGATTACTGGTGGTACACCGACCTTCGTCGTTATGGCGGGGTAAAGCATGGTGGCTTTGGTCTTGGTTTTGAGCGTTATATTATGTATATTACAGGCATGACAAATATCCGTGATGTCATCCCCTTCCCACGTGCAGCCAACACAGCGGAATTTTAGAAGTGCGTTCATAAATATCGGCAAAACTAATGAATTTGGTAGGGGCGAGCAATGCTCGCCTCATATCTGCTGGCACTTATTTCTAGAATGTAATCTGTGAATGTCATAAATAACGCAGTTAAAGCATCTTTGCCACTACAACACCAAAATAGCGATAAAATGGCTTTACTGGCTGAATGTCAACATTTACCTAAACTAATAGGGCATACGCATGTACCACAAGCGTGGTACATGCGTAAAATTTATATTTTCTATTGTTTGGCTTTGAAAGAGGGGGAGTAAATAGTATGGATACGATTAAAATTTATGATGCAACAAAAGATGAGCAAAGCTACATTGGTTCTTGCTTAGCTCGTTTCAACAATTCAAAAGCGCCATTTACACAGAAACCGCTGACTATATATATTAATAAATGCATAAAAGACGGTGATGAAGTTATCGGAGGCATTTTATCCGAAGTCTATTGTTGGAATATCTTGAGCATTGATGTTTTATGGGTCAAAGATGAGCATAGAAATAAAGGCTACGCTAGAGTTTTGGTTAATGATGTAGAGCATGAAGCAAGAAAAATGGGATGTCAGATTTCTCATTTAGATACCTTTGACTTTCAAGCGAAGGAGCTATATGAAAAACTTGGATACACAGTGTTTGGTGTTTTAGAAGATTGCCCAGAGGGTCACAATCGCTATTATATGTCAAAAAAGCTGTAGATTCTAGTCAGGCTACATCAAACGGCATAAGCATTAGTAGTGCTATTCCACCCTTCACAGCTTACATTCTAGGAATGGATGGTATCGTATATTTATGTGGGACGAGCAATGTTCGCCCTCATCATTATGTCGTTTGTTGGATTTAGGGGGTTTTTATGGAAATTTATAATGGTCGTGTAGTACGACTGGTTGTTGAAGAAATTAATTTGCCTAACGGTGGAAAAACCATACGTGAGGTTGTGCATAACCCCGATTATTCCGCCGTGTTGCCTGTTGATAGTGATGGCAACATTTGGTTTGTTCGGCAATACCGCCACAGCGTTGGACAAGAGGTGCTAGAAATCCCTGCTGGAGTTATTGACGATGGCGAAACCCCAGAAGAATGTGCGTTGCGGGAATTAGAAGAAGAAATTGGCAAGCGTGCAGGTAAACTAACCAAAATTTGTTCCTACCACGGTAATATCGGTATTTGCAGTGGTAAAGGGCATTTGTTTCTTGCTGAGGAGCTGTCAGAAGGCAAACAGAACTTCGATGACGATGAGTTTATTAACGTAGAAAAATATAGTTTGTCAGAAGTTAAGCAGATGATTTATAGCGAAGAAATTATTTGTGGCAAGACAATTATGGCAGTTTTTGCGTATATGTCTATGTAGGGTAGTGATGTGCGTAACCGTATGTGCATTTTGCAAACCTCATCAGAATAGGCTTGTATAAGCTTGTTTTGCGGGGGTGCGTCATGTCATTTCGGTTGCCTGATAATCCAAAAATCTATATTACAATAGCCATTTTGGCTGGTGTTATTTGGGGCATCATCCGCCCCACATTTTTATCGGGATACGACCTGGCAGGACTTATAGCAAACTTGCATCAATTTTCCCATAGCTTTAACACGTCATATATCGGGTCAGAAAATTTGGCGGTGTCCCTGCTTCGTAATGGACACGTTTTACTTTTGGTTTGGGCTTGCACTGCCATTCCTAAATTCTTCTGGGTGGCGTATCTGCCAATATATATGCGAGCTATGACAGCATCGTTTTCCGTAACTTTAATGGTTCATGCTTTTGGCGTTAGAGGTCTGCTAATGGCTACGGTATTAAACTTGCCACAAAATATACTGGTTTTGGCGGTTTGTGCTTATACCATATGCCATATAAAGCAAGCAAATAAGATAAAATTGGTTGTTATGTGTATTTTTGCGATAATTATTTCATCAGCTTATGAGATTTTTATAGCCCCGCAATTGTTTCTTCTGGTAAGGTAGGTTTATGAGGAGGGTTTTAATGAAAAAACGCATCAAATCGGTTATACCCATTTATCTAACGGGGTTAGCCTTTGTCCTTTATGCTGTCATTGCACCCATGTACACATTTGTACATCTGGGAATCGCATTTGCGGTTGCTGTCGCAATTTATTTCCTAGGAAATTTAGTTTTCCGTGGCAAAGAGATAGATGTGCCGAAAGAATTTGAAAAGTCTGGCGACACAGCCGTTGATAGAATGGTTGCTGATGGGCGGGGATATATGTTACGCCTAGTAGAACTGAAAAACCAAACCAAAAACGAACAGCTAAAACGCCAAATTATAGAGCTGGAGCAAATTTCTGCACAAATATTTGATTTTGTGGTGAAAAATCCTGACAAAGGGCGTAAGCTTCACACTTTTATGGACTACTATTTCCCCACAACCTTAAAATTTTTAGAAAATTATGTTCAGCTTGAAACAAAGGTGGTTAAAGGCGAAAATATCCAAGCCACCATGGATAACATCAAAGATTCGTTAGGACAAATCCAGCAGGCTTTTGAACACCAATTAGATATTTTGTATAAAGATAGTGCATTAGATATTAAAACGGACATTGCTGTTCTCGAAAACATTATGAAGCAAGCAGGGTTGTAAAGGAGGGGGAATATGGAAAAACAAACTGGACTTAAAAATCCTTCAATTGCGTGGGTTATAAGCATCATCCTCATGGTTGCGGGACTTTTTGCTGGCACATTCATAAGTTTTAATAATATGAGAAGTGACGCACAAGCCACCTTTGACCAAGAAATTATGCCAACCATTGGTCTTGCAATGGAATTTGCTTGGAACGTACAAATTATCGCTGGTAGATACCTGACAATTGAAAGTGATGTCATTACGGAAGTTACACAAAACATACAGTCAACAAACGACCCTAGCGAAATTTTTACTTATTATGTAGAACTTAACCGTGGTGTCTGGGCGATTTACGACCGCTTGGCAACGGTGGATATGGTAATGGCAAACCGAAATTTACACGGTAGATACCACGACGATTTTATGGAGCAGGATTTGAGGTTGTCTCAATCTGCTTTCAACCGCACTTCGGCAGAGTTTAATGAAACGCTAAGCAGTGGACTGGGTTTCCTTGTTCGTCCAGTTATTAGCTACTTGCCCCGTTTTGATATTGTTACCCAAAACCCATCACCAACTGCAAGCGGACTTTCTAGTATCATTACCCGAACCCATATTGAAGTAGAGAGGGAGCATAATCAAAATTTGGTCGGTACATGGGATTGGTTCGGTTCTGCTTGGTACACATTTAACGAAGATGGTACAGGAATTTTATACGGAAATATATCTGATGTAGATATAACTTGGTGGACAAGGCATGGCGTGCTTTATATAGATGGTAAGCCTGGATTTTTGAACACTACAGAGCGTCTTTACGAGCTTGTTGGGGACACTTTACGTCTTGTTTCGACAGAAAATGGAGCAGAGCTGACCTACACAAGAAGCAGAGAGGTATTAGCCCAACCAGTCACATATACACCGACCCAAACGGGGACATTAAACCAAGACGCAGATTTGGTGGGTGGTGCTTGGCATTGGGAAAACTTTGATATTCCCTATTGGGAATTCCGAGCGGATGGTACAGGCTTGCTGGCTGGTTTTACAGACATCACATGGCACTCGTCTGACGGCATTGTAACAATTTATGGCGTGCCTGGTTTTTTGGGAGCTGTGGAATATGCTTATAGAATTGAAGGTGACACGCTGTA
>WQZZ01000097.1 GCA_009780485.1 Defluviitaleaceae bacterium
GTTGTTGGTGGTGCGTCCCATGCGAGCTAAATCACGCTTTAACACCTCGGCATACGCCTTAAATTCCTGCCCAAGACGTATTGGGGCGGCGTCTTGCAAATGGGTGCGTCCGATTTTTACCACATGGTCAAATTCTTTTGCCTTTTCATCAAAAGTGGCAATCATCCGCTCCATGGTTGCCAAAAGTTTGTCCATTTCCTTATGTGCCGCCAAAAAAGCTGATGTTGGCACAACGTCGTTTGTGGACTGTGACATATTAACATGGTCGTTAGGATTGATTGTCTTATAATCACCTTTGGTAAGCCCCATTTTTTCAAGGGCAACGTTTGCAATTACCTCGTTAGCGTTCATGTTAAAACTGGTTCCAGCTCCGCCTTGTATGGTGTCTACCACAAAATGGTCGTTGTGCTTGCCCCCAGCCACTTCCTCGGCGGCATCAATGATATACTTACCGATGCTGGCATCCAGTAGCCCCAAATCCATATTCGCCTTGGCACAAGCCATTTTCACCATGCCAATAGCATATATGAAAGCCTCGTGAAATTTATATCCTGTTATAGGAAAGTTTTCCAAGGCACGTGAGGTCTGCGGACCATAATACGCCTCTTTTGGTACTCTACGCTCACCCAATGGGTCACGCTCAATTCTATATCCATCCGACATCTTTTGTAAGCCCCTTTCAGGAAGTTTGATTTCTATTTATTATAACAGAACAAAAAACAGATTGCAATTACTTTCATCATGCTGTAAAATGTAGTTTAGAAAATTGTAGAAATAAGGAGGATTTCCTATGGAACATTCAAAACAACCGCAAAACGGTTTGGGGCTTCTGGTGCTATTTTTGTCGCTTACGCTGGGCGGGGTGGTTCTTAGCTGGATTTATATTGGACTAATCGACCTAATACCGTTTATTTACCTAAACTTTTTAACGGCACTAGGTTTTGCCATTGCCCTAGGCGTAATTGTCAAGCTTGTAAAAACGAAATTTAATATCTCCACGGTTGTCGGGACTGTTGCGATTGTTATTTTATCTTTGTTGATAATCAATTTTGTAAGGGGGCAAATGTGGTTTGCCATGTGGTACAGCCGAATGTATTTCCCTGACCCCGACGGATATTATTTCTATTTCGAGCCTTCTTTTCTTAACGTGTTCTTAGACCTGCGGTACTTTTTGGATGCGATTGTCTGGATTTCACGCTATCCCTTTGAGAATGGTGCTAATCCTATTATGGTATTTGTGAACGACTTGCGTTCATTTAACTACTGGGGTACATGGGGGATGGGTTATGGGCTTGTAACAGGATTTTTCCTGTGGATTATTTGGGCGGTAGAGCTGGCAATAATTTGCTCCATGCCACTTTTGCAGCGGCAGAGCCAATAGGAGTAAAGATTGCCGATAAAGGTATTCTTGCCCGCCCAGATTTTTTGACCTATAGATTTATCCCATTTACAAAAGACCAACTTTATAGAATTGAAAGTGGAGATTTGGGCTTTATCATTGACCAGCCCTTGGTGATAACTGGCAAAAGCCATCAAATTGCCCTGCTTTTTGATGGCGAAATACGAACCGAATACATATCCCTGCACAAAGTTCCAAAAGTTGATAAGTCGGGCGGTAATAGGTTTTCTATGATAGCTCCTGTCTCGAATCGGGCGGTGGTGGTTGCAAGGCTGACACCTGAAGCTATTGAAAATTTAGTGAAACAGCTTGATGAAAAATATGGTGCAACTGCGAGTTTCGTTAGCATTATTGAGGAGGAGGAAAATGATACAACTGAACAATGATTGGGATGATATTGTGGGTGGACAACAACAACTTACCTATTATCAAAACTTGCGACAGTTTTTGAAATACGAGTATAGTAACCACACAATCTATCCGCCTATGGACGAGATTTTCTCAACACTTCGCTACACGCCTTATGCTGATGTCAAGGTGGTTATTTTGGGGCAAGACCCCTATATAAACGCTGGTGAGGCACACGGAATGTCCTTTTCTGTTAAACCCGAGGCAAAAACGCCCCCATCCATGCGTAATATTTTTAAGGAATTGCAAGACGATTTGGGTTGTGAAATCCCAAACAACGGCTACTTAATGCCTTGGGCGACGCAAGGGGTGCTACTCTTAAACACAGTACTGACGGTGCGGGCTGGACAGTCCAAATCCCATGCTGGCAGAGGTTGGGAGATTTTCACTGACCATATAATTGCGTCATTAAGTCAGCGGGAGCAACCAATGGTCTTTATGCTATGGGGTAAACTTGCACAATCAAAAGCTGACAAAATTGCCCCCCATCATAAAATTTTAATGGCGACCCACCCAAGTCCATTGGCGGGGGGTAGGTTTTTTGGTTGCAAGCATTTTTCTCAGGCAAACCAGTTTTTAGAAGAACAAGGAGAAACGCCAATAAATTGGCAAATCCCTAATTTATAAAATTATTTACCTGACTTGTCTTTTATGGCTGGCAGTGGTATAATATTAAGATATATAAAATTTTTGGAGGGGATGTCCTATGGCTTGCAAGATAAAAAATAATTTTGGAACGATTAATATTAACAGCGGGGTTGTGGCACGTATTGCGGGGCTTGCAGCTATGGAATGTTATGGTGTTGTTGGCATGGCAGCGAAGTCTGCGAGGGATGGTATTGTGCATCTTTTGCGTATGGACAATTTAACCCGTGGGCTAAAGTTGTCAAACAGGGACGGTAAACTTGTGATTGAGTTGCATATTATTGCAGAATACGGCACAAACATCACTGCCATTTGCGAATCTCTTATGTCAGCAGTAAAATATAAGGTGGAAGAAACCTGCGGGCTTAATGTCGGCTCTATAAATGTTTTTGTAGAGGGGCTGAGAGTGCATGGGTAAGGCAATAATTACCAAGATGGACGGGTCAATGTTTCGTAAGATGGTTATTTGTGGCTCCAACCGTTTGATGGCTCATATGGGACGGATAAATGCCTTGAACGTGTTTCCTGTGCCTGATGGTGATACGGGTACAAATATGTCTTTCACTGCCCTTGCGGCGGCTCGTGAGGTTGAAAAGCTTGATACCGACGACATTTTTGAGGTCGCAAAGGCGGCGGCAAGCGGAGCGTTAAGGGGTGGCAGAGGAAACAGTGGGGTGATTTTTTCTCAGTTTTTCCGTGGTTTTTGCCGTGCTTTGGAGGGCAAGACTTCCGCAAACACCCAAGATGTGGCAGAAGCCTTGAACCAAGCCAACAAAACCGCATACAAAGCCGTTATGCGCCCTCAAGAAGGGACAATGCTAACGGTTTGGCGACATATGGCAGAGATTTCCACAAATATCGCTTATTCTACTGATGATTTAAGTTTGTTTATGCGTGAAATTATGGCGGAAGGATATGCGACACTAAAACGCACCCCTGATATGTTGCCCGTACTTAAACAAGCTGGTGTTGTTGACAGCGGTGGCGAAGGCATAATGGTGTTTTTTGAGGGAATGATGCAGGGTGTGCGTAGCCGAAACCCGCAAATTGTTTCGGAAGGGTCGGACGTTGTGGAAGAAGCACCAGATTTTTCTGCCCTTGCCAGTATAAACCCCGAGGACATAACCTTTGGTTATTGTACTGAATTTTTTATAAACGTGCAGGGTTTTTCGGAAGAAGATGAAGATAAGTTCAAAGAATATTTAGACGGCATGGGTGACAGCATTGCCGTGGTTTGTGATGATGAAATTGTAAAAGTTCATGTACATACAGACCACCCTGGGGTCGTCATGGAACACGCCATGGAAATTGGGCCTTTATCCAGCCTTAAAATTGAAAATATGCGTTTTCAGCATCATGGGGCTGTCAGCTTTTTGGATGCCAAGGAAAATGTGGACTTGTTTGCCCCATCCGCTACCAATGAAAGGCGGGAACTTGGTGTTATTGCCGTGTCGTCAGGCAAAGGCTTCAAAGAGATTTTTGCAGAAATTGGTGTTGACTATATAATTGAGGGTGGGCAGACCATGAACCCCTCTGCCGAAGAAATTGCTAAGGCTGTCGCAAGCGTAAATGCTGAAAATACCATAATTTTACCAAACAACAAAAATATTATTTTAGCGGCACAACAAGCCATACATCTTTGCGAGGACAGCCGTGTGGAGGTGGTGGAATCCAAAACCATCCCCCAAGGCATCGCTGCCATGTTTAACTACCTGCCCGACATTTCCTTTGAAGACAATTTAAGCGAAATGCGTTCGGCTCTAGGCGATGTAGTCACAGGGCAAATAACCATTGCTGTGCGGGATACGGATTTGGATGGACAAACCATAAAAGAAGGCAATTTTATAGGTATTTATGAAGGCAAAATCGTTTGTACCTATGAGGATTTTGACGCAACAGCGGCGAAGCTTGTAGATTTTATGATGGCTATTGGTTATGAGATGTTTACCATCTATGCAGGGGCGGATGCTAATGAGGAGCAAACCCAACAAATTGAAGCCCATGTTGCCGAAAATTACCCAGACTGCGAGCTTACAGTGACAAACGGTGGGCAGGCAGTTTACAATTACATCTTTTCAGCAGAATAATATTTGTAAAGCGGGACGACCAAAGGTGGTCGTCCTTTTTTGATTGTTTTATGCTTACGTAAAGAAAATTATTTTTTTATGCTTGACATGGAGTACACTCCATAGGCTATTATTATATATAGAGGTGATTTTGATGGGTTATACCACTAGCCAAGTAGCCAAAAAACTTGGATTGACCAAAGATGGGTTACGCTATTATGAAAAAGAGGGGCTTTTCCCTCCCATATCAAAAAATGAATCTGGGCATCGTGTTTATTCGGAAGATGATGTGGATTGGATTTTTTTAATTCGGTGCTTGCGTGACACGGAAATGCCTATTTCAAAAATAAAGCAATATGTTTCCTTTGCCATTGGTGGTGGAGAAAATTCCATTACCGAAAGACGCAAGATGCTAAAAGAACACGAAGTATTTTTGGTACATAAAGTCAAAATTTATCAAAGTATGCTTGAGCTTATAAAAAAGAAGGTGGAGTTTTTTGATGATACCTTAAACATGGATAACCCAGAAACTGGGCATTGCAAGAATTATGCCGAAGAATGGGAGCAGTTCAAACTATTTATTGGGGGTTTTGAGCGTGAATAAATTTGCACTAATTACGGGTACAACAAGTGGCATCGGAAAAGCCTTGGCGGAAAAATTTGCACAGGAAAAAATAAATTTGATATTGGTTTCAAGGGATATTCAAAAGTTGAACCAACAGGCAGATTTACTATCTAGTAAATATGGTGTAAGTGTCCATGTTATCGAAGCAGACTTGACAAAGTCGGATGCTGCAATTATGGTTTTTAAGAAAGTGAAACAGTTGGGTGCTGAAGTACAGTACCTAGTCAACAACGCAGGTTTTAATGAGTGTGGGCCATTCTTAAAAACAGATTTAACAAAAGAGATTGGTATGATAAAAGTCCATGCAATTTGTACCACAGAGATGATGAAGCTGTTTATTCCAAGCATGGTCAGAAGTGGATATGGGCGTGTGTTAAATTTGGGTTCGACTGGCTCTTATATGCCTGCCCCAAATGATTCTGTATATGCCGCAACCAAAGCATATGTTCTTTCGATGTCAAAAGGTGTGGGTGCAGAATTGAAAGGGACAGGTGTGACAGTGACGACGCTTTGCCCTGGTGCAACTGATACAGAGCTTCCTAAAAAATCAGGATTAGAAAATACGCTATTATTCCGTATGTTTGTAATGGAAGCCAAAACAGTTGCAGAAATAGGATATAAGGCAATGATGCGTGGAAGGGCATCCATCATTGCGGGGGCATATAATAAAACTCTGGTTTTTAGTGCGAAAATTTTACCTGCGTTTATTACGAATCCTATAACAAAAATGATGATGGGATAATAATTGGCGGTTTGGCACCAAACAAAATAGCCACTCCTTTGCGGGTGGCTATTTTGTTTGGTGGGTCTACCTGTATTTATAACTTTTGCTTAAATTGGCTTTTAAGGATTTGCCGTAATATCCACGTCGACGGCGGGACTTACCAAAGCGTAGGAATTTAATCATCAGGATTAGGGCTACAATTGCTAGGACGGCTGATGCCAAGCCTACTATTAGGTTTTCTAGGGTCAGCCAAGTGGGTATGAAATTGTCTTGGTAATAATCCGCAATGGTTGTGGCTATGTCTTGCAGAGGATTGGTGGCAGTTGCGAGGGATTCTAGTGCTTCTGGGGGAAGTCCTATGCCCGCTTGAGAAGTAACCAGCGGAACCTCATCTAAAATTCTTCCATTGTAAGTTATGCTTACCCGCCCCACCTGAAAGCCAGCGTAAACAGGGGCGGTGATGCGGTTTGGCAGGGTCAGCACAATCTGCACATCTTCGGGGTCGACAGTTTGCGGTAGGTAAATCCCTGCATCTCTTTGTGCTACAATCGGCATATAATCAATAACAATTACGCCTTCACGGCTGCGTTGTACCAAGTCAACACCCACGGAAAAATCTGATGCGGTGAAAAATTGGTGTTGGGTAAATTGGTTAAAGCCGTGGTTTAGCATGGTTTGGGTGTCGTTAAATATAATGTCACGCCGTTCTGCCGCCATTACCACGGTGATAAGTCCCACATCTTCCCGTCTTCCATATGACACAAATGTATGCCCTGATGGGGTTGTCCAGCCTGTTTTGCCACCAACAACATCCATTGAAAACTGAGGGTAGTTTGGTCGTATCATTAAGTTTGTGTTGTCTATGAAGCGGGGTTGGGGTTGGTGTTCTGTGGGCGGGATGCGGTATCTGGGGGAAGATATTACACTTAAAAATTCGGGATGGGTTATGGCTTCTGCCATGATGAGGTACATATCGTATAAGGTGGTGTAATGGTCGTCATGGGGCAGTCCGTGGGCGTTGACAAAGTTTGTGTTGACAGCACCCAGCTCATAAGCCCTTTGGGTCATCATTTGGGCAAAGCTTTCCATGTCCCCCGCCACAAACTCAGCAACTGCGTTACTTACATCATTGGCAGATGGTAGCATTATGGCGTAAAGTGCCTGTGAAACCGTCAAAACCTCCCCAGCGTTCATGGCTATATGGCTAGAATTACGAGGAATGGCATAGACCGCTTCTGGCGAATGAAAAACAAGCTCGTCCATTTCTGCACCACTTTCCAAAAGCAAAAGTGCCGTCATAACCTTTGTTGTGCTGGCTGGCAATGCTCTTGCGTGGGGGTCGCCACGATGGTAAAGAATTTGTCCTGTAGCAACGTCTACCATCAGTGCCAAATCGGCTTCCAAAGGCAAAGATATTGGTGGCGGTTGGTTTGTTTCTTGAGGGACTTCATCCGCAAAAACTAATACAGGTACAGCAAAAATCAGAACAACTAATATAATCAAAAACTTTTTTATTTTTTTCATCAGTTTAACCTTTCTTTATTGCTTTGGTTTTGTTATAATAATTAAGAGTATTTGCAAAATTAATCCTAAATAAACCCATAGGAGGA
>WQZZ01000098.1 GCA_009780485.1 Defluviitaleaceae bacterium
GATTATCCCAATAATTTCCACACGTCTAACCAAAATTAAATTTACCCCATGGGATGTGGCATTGGTTGGCGTAAACACTTTCTTTGGTTCCATCGTGCTTTTTAACATCCTGCATATGTGGGGCTGGTGGGATTTTGCGTGGCTTGTAGTTGCTGTTTTGGCGGTGTTTTATGGGCTTGCAAGTCTTTTTGTAAGCCGTAAGTTTGAAGATGCAAAACCCATGACATTCATGCTTCTAGTGGCTTCGGCAGCTTTTACCATCTTCTTTGTAATACTACAAATAGATTATATGTGGGTTAGTCCTGGTTTGGTGGCTTTGGCGACAGGGCTTGCGATTTTTGGCATAACCAAGCCCAGTCGTAGCTTTGTGATAGCAGGTGCAGTGGTGGGTGGTATCGCTTTATTGTGGCATTTCACAGCGGATGTTTTTATGTTTATGTTTAACTTGCCAGTGGATTGGTTTTACATCACCATCCAATCAGCATCTCTAACTGCTGGCAGTTTAGTTGTTTTGGTTATGTTGGCAATCAAAAGTCAACTGGAAACACACTTACAAAAAACATATAAATGTGCCACGCTTGTGGGCTTGTGGCTTTTTGTTGGTTTTATGGCAATAAGGCTATTTCTAAACCTTCCACCCGCATACACCCCTGTGGAACATTTAGTGTCAACCCTATTTGGTGCATTTACGGCGGTTTACGCCATTGCCATAACCAAAGTTCCAAGGTTAAAATCTTCAGCATCGGAAGCCTTGGGTATCACCCTTGGCATTATAGGTATTGCGACAATTTTATTATCTAGCGTGGTTGGAAACGCAACTTACGCTTCAATTCTCGACCAGCTTCCATATATCACCGCTATAGCAATTGCAATTTTGTTGCTTGCTAATTTGTCTGGGGTTTTGGTGGTGCATAACATAACCAAGCGTCTGGTTACACGTAAAACCATCAGCCCCCAATGGCTACCCATAGTTGTATCCACCTACTTCATCACCGCATTTACAATCACCCTAACCTTAGATTTTGGACTTACCTTCGCCAGCTTCTGGTTAAGCGTTGCTTATATTGCCACCGCCTTAATCCTCGTTATATTAGGCTTCGTTCGTCATTCGTCCCTGCTACGCCGTGCGGGTCTTTGTCTTTCCCTGCTTACGGTGCTGAAGCTGGTCTTTTTCGACCTTGCTATGCTACCCCTAGAATTTCGCATTTGGTCTTACTTTATCATTGGTGGCGTGCTGGTGGGTATTTCTTTCGCCTATCAATATTTTAGCAAGCGATTGGATGCTGGTGACAAAACACTACCCACTGCGGAAGTCCTCGAAGCAGAAACTCCAAACGAGGACAACGAGGAGGATTAGCCATGGAAAAACGCAAATCGGTTTTGAAAATAACCTTAATAACAGCATTATTTTCAGCGTTGATAATTTTGTTGCCTGTATTGCTAACTCCGCAGGGAGATGTATATGTGCAGACCCCAGAACCCGTGATACTGGAAACGGTGACACCAGAGCTAACCCTGGAAGAACGCCAAGCCAATCTTCGCCGTCCGCCCCAGCTAACCCGTGAACAATTCTTAGAGGACTTCGATTACCTGATGCAAGCCTTGGAAGAAAACTTCCCAACCTTTGGCATTGTGTATAGGCGTGAAGGGGTTGATTTGCGTCAGCTTGGTGCGGATTTGCGAGAACATATAGCAGACCCATCCACAGAGCTTGATTATGTTGTGTTTTGGCATATATTACGCACGGATTTTTTTGACCACGCACAGAGGGTAGGTCATTTATCCGTGGCAAGTTATAACTTTTTTCAAGATACCCGTGGTGTAATACCTTGGTCGCTTACGACAAGGCGTACATACGACTACTTTGGAGAGCTTTTGAGATTGGAATATCAGCCACCAGACCCCGACACCCATCTCTTGGAAACACGAATAATAGAAGATGGGCGAATAGCATTCCTTTACGATGCGACCCTTAGTTTCCGAGCGACCCCCGAAATACTAGAAGAAAACAAGCTGGCTGTTGATGAATTTTACAGTCAGATAGCAGGATTTGAGCATTTGATAATAGATATACGTGATATTACTGGGGGATTTCCACGCATATTTAAGGATGCAGTGGTTAGCCCACTTATCAACGAACCGATGGAAACCACCTTCCATCACTTCTACAAAGACGGCGCTTACAACAGACCACATATGCGTGGAGTTAAGAATATCTTTGAAATACATCCTTTTAATCTTGAGGATGTTGAGGAAATTTTTCCGAACGTCACTTTATCGGATGATGTTCTCGCAGATTTAAGCAATATGGATTTCTATTTTCCAAGAACATTTACAATATACCCAGACCCAGAGCGTACAGCATCATTCAACGGAAAAGTATGGCTTTTAGTAAACTATAATAACTTTTCCGCCACACAACACATCGCCTCGCTTTTTCACCAAACAGATTTTGCTACGCTTGTTGGCGAAACCACAGGCGGGGCAGCGGTTGATGGGGGCATCGGCTCTCAATATTTTTACTTGCCTAACACAGGTTTTTTGATACGCTACGATACTGCATATATCGTCAGTGCAGACGGCAGACCGTGGGAATATGGTACACAACCCCATCATTTTAACCGTGAAGGCATGGACGCACTAGAAACCGTACTGGCACTAATCGCAGAAGGGAATTATTAATAATGGAGCCTTTTGACAAACAGAAATTTAAGAACATTTGCTTAAATGGCGATTATCACCAAGTTATTGCTTACCTTAACAGCGTTTCGGATGGTGGCAAGTGGCTCACCAAATACAAAGCGGTTTTTGAGGGGGATAAATACTTGCTAAAAGCAAGTGATGAGGGCATCGCCAAACTTTTGCGGATATATGAGGATTATTTGAAATGGGCATTAACAAACGAAACCACCACAGACCAATGCAAAGACCACTTGATTGAAAAACTGTTGCCTATGTTCCCTGATGTCAGTGATTGGGATAGCTTGGTTGAAACCGTCAATAATTTTATCAAGGAAAAGGGTTATCACGGTATGCTTGGCGTTGTGCTTCCATATCCAAACATAATGCTATGGAAAAAGCAGGCCTCCAGCAAAGTTAAAGTGGAATTGCCCAATGACAATGTAGAAATTGACGTAGTTAGGATGGGTGGTGTCATCACCCGTGGCTGGGCGAGTTATTTGTCATGGGATAAAGTGGGGGCTGGTGGCTGGGTAACGCCCACAGGCACAAATTACTTTGCTGGTCAGTACAACACACTGTCATCAGAATTCAAAGTTGGCTTACTGAAACATGAAGCCCAGCATTTCCATGACTTAAAAAACTTCCCCGACATGGAAAGTGCAGAACTAGAATACAGAGCCAAGCTGGTCGAGATGATTTACCACAAAAACACAAGCACACTTGCCAGCTTCATAGGGAGAATGGGGGACGAGGACGGGAGCGACCACAAAACCAACCCCCACGGTCACGCAAATAGACGTATTGTCCAAGGTCTTTCCAATTGCATTTTTGGGAGGGAGCTGGAAGTATGCCCCGACGTATGGAAAAAGGCAAAAAATAAAATCCCCGCTGCTGCAAGGAAGTTGTTTGAAGAAGATAATAAAAAATTAAAGGAGAGTTAAAATGAATGCTTATGCGTTAAAAATTATTGCAATTGTGGGCATGGCATTGCAACACGCTGCCATTGTGCTTGGGGATGCCATTCCCGTAGCTTTGCACTTCCCTTTCCAACTGGCGGGTGGTTTTACATTTCCTATTATGGCGTTTTTGCTTGTTGAGGGGTATCGCCACACACGCAATGCAAAGATGTATGCCCTTCGCATAGGGATTTTTGCATTGGTGTCCCAACCCTTTTATATGTGGGCTTTCGGTGTATGGTTTATGTTTAACATAATGTTTGTCCTTGCCATTGGCATACTATTTCTTATGTTATACGACCACACAAAGGGCGGGGCAGTGTTTTGGGTTGCGTTTATCCCATATACGCTAATTAGTCTTCTTGCCGATTGGGGCATTGTTGGACCTGTGATGATTTTGTTATACCATGTCATGCAGAAAGAGAACTTGCGACGCACCGTCCCCCCAGCTATCGGAGGTATTTATAACCTTGGTTTTATGTTGCTTTTGGTGGGTTGCATTGCAATGGTGGAGTTTTTGTTGCCAGGGTTAATGGAAGAAGCCATGGTATATGCAGATGTAGAGGTCGACCCCCTTGTATCTCTGGCAGGACTTTTGTTTCCCGTTGGCACTTTCTTGTCTATATTCTGCATACGCTCTTATGATGGAGAGAGGGGACCCAGCATGAAATACTTCTTCTATGCGTTCTATCCCGCCCATCTCGCCATTTTGGGCTTACTGTCTTGGCTGGTGGCGTAATAGAACGCCATTTACAATGTTATCAAGGCACTGGGGCGATGGCGGTCTGCTACATATAACCCAATCTTTCCGCCCGCATCAATTTTGCGGGATAGCAAAATATTTTTAACCGTTTCATATGCAATCATGGGGCGGTTATTTTCTTGGCTTAGATGACCTAGAAAGATATGTTTTGTTTTGTCGCAAATAATGTCTGCTAGAAATGCACCGCAGTCCACATTGGATAAATGCCCCATCGCCCCTGCAATCCGCTGTTTTAGGTGGGCGGGATATGAACCCGTTTCTAGCATTTGTTTATCGTAATTGGCCTCTATCAACAAAATGTCAGCCCCCGAAATGTGGCTGGCAACATGGGGGTTAATATGACCTAAATCCGTGGCAATTACAACCTTGTGTTGGTCTGTTGTAAAACTATAACCCACAGGCTCGCTGGCATCGTGGGGTAAAGTGAAAGGCATCACTTGCAAGTCGCCTAAGTGGATGGCGACACCATTACGTACCACCATTTTGTTGGCAGGGTTAAGCTTGCCTAGGATTTTATAACGCTCTGCATAATTCCATGTGCCTGCGGTGGCATAAATGGGCAAGTTAAAACGGCGGGATATTACACCCGCCCCTTTAATATGGTCGCTGTGGTCATGGGTGATGAAAATGGCGGTTATCGAGCATGGGTCAATTTCCCTCGCCTGCAAGCCTTCCACAATGGCACGCCCAGCAAGCCCAACATCTACCAAAACCGCCGTATCACCCGCCCTAACATAAGTGCAATTCCCCGACGACCCGCTGGCAATTGTGCAAAAACTTATCGACACTTTAACACCGCCCTATCCTTAAATTAGTTCATTAGGGTATAGTCCTGCTCGGACAAGTATCCCCATGTGTGAAAACCTTCTGTGCGGAGGTTGTCAGCTTCTAAATGTTGCCAATGGTTAAGGTGGATAATTTTTGGTGTATCAGTCATATTGATTAGTGTAAAAGCTGTGTTGTCACACCAATTTAGATGGTCAACACATTCCCTTGGTTTGTTTAGTAGGGCATTTACCAACACACGCTTGATTATGCCGTGACAGGCGATAAGCACATTAGCGTCTGTCGGAAGGTTTGTCAAAGCTTGGTCTATAAAACTGCGACACCTGCCTAATATATCCTCAAAATTCTCCCCTTGAGGAAAAGACACAGAGGATAAGCCCCGCCCAGAATCCACATCAGGAAACTGTTCTTCGAGTTCTGCCCATGTTTTGCCTTCTAGCAAACCAACTTCCATTTCCCGCAAATCGTCATAAATTTGTATAGGCGTGTTGCCCGCCAAAATCTCAGCCGTTTGCTTGGCGCGTTTTAATGGGCTTGAAAATATGTAGTCGAAATTTATATTAAGAAAATCCCTTGCTGCCTCAGATTGGGCAATACCCTTTGAAGTTAGCTCCGTGTCTTGTGATGACACCATTTTGCCACTTATATTGGAGTAGGACTCTCCATGACGCATTATGTACAGTTTCATTTTATCATCCCCAGTGTAGTTGATTTATGGCACGCAAAAAGGGGCGGAGCAAGCCCCGCCCTGCAAATTATCTAAATTTATTATGGAATTTAAGTTCTAAACGGTCGGTTTTGTCAAGAATGGCAATGCAAGCTCGCACACATTCCGCACCGCATAGACCGCTTGGATACTTGAACTTTGCGGCATTGGCAGCATATTCTACTTTATTGGTGACATTCTCGTTAATTTCGTCAAAGGTTGGGCGAGGACTTCCGTCTGCACATTTTTCGCCGTCACCATTAATAACATTTTGTGCGTATGCTTTAACTGCATCGCAGGCGAAAGGACTTGTGCCACCACCAATGTGGGCAATTCGGCACTTAACAGCATCTAATTGACCCCTTGCAATGGTTGCCACCCCAGGAATATCAATTACATGACTACGCTCTTTGCTAATAGCCTGTGCTGGACACCCTTTAACGCATTGCATACATTTAATACAAAGTCCGTCCAAAATTGGGTCTGCTTCTAGTTCAGCTTCTGTAAATATGAAGTAAAAACGCTGGGCAGGTCCAAATTTAGGGGTAAGCACCATACCACTGTGACCCATTTCGCCCATACCGCATAAAACCGCTGCCACACGGAAATTTATAAACATTTCTGGGGCGGGTTTTAGGTTGCCGTCTGCATCAACAGCAGCCACCCCATCTGTACCTGACAGGTCTTTGCCATAATACATAAATGACGTGGCTTCATACCCATGGTCTTCAATAAAGCTGGCAACCCTGCGTTGTGCCATTGGTGCGATAATGCGGTTAATGTCACCAGACCCGCTCAAGGTGTATGTACTGTAGCTTGTCCCTTCTTCAATACCACGGAAACTTCCACGATGCACACGAAAAGCCAAACCAATAACGGATTTTGCACGGGGCATTATGGAGGTCGGACTATGCTCGCCTGGTGCGTCCTTCCATCTATCAATCGAACCTATGCCTACAAGGTCTGCACCCACTTCACGGGCAAATTTTTTAACATCTTCTGCTGTCAATTTTGGGAAATTACTCATATGTAAAACCTCCTTTTGTGTGAATTATATCACAATAAAGAATACTTGTCAATAACTTATTTATCCTATAGGAATAATTTAATTTATTAAATTAATTTTGACAACTACACGCAATCCCACACCCTGGTAGGGGCGGGCATTGCCCGTCCCATGTCTGCTGGCACTATTGCTTGGGATTTAACGCTATCGTCTGCATAAGTGGGACGGGCAATGCCCGCCCCTACCAGGGTGTGGGATTGGTGTGTGGTGGGGTTATTGCAAAAATATCCAATTATTTTCAAAAAAAGACTTGACAAATGTAACTCTTGCCTGTAAAATATAAATAAGGGCTAAGGCAATAGCCAAATCCCTACATATTACTTTGTAAATGACTTGTATAAAGTTGCCTGTCTGGCACACTTCCTTGACCAGAACAAACCAGACAGGCAACCCCCTACAAGTCCTAAAAAAGACCTGAGATAATCTTAACATCTCTCAGGTCCGCTTGTCAAGCAAATCTTTCAGCCTTGACAAAAACAACTATGAGAGGAGCATTAAAAA
>WQZZ01000099.1 GCA_009780485.1 Defluviitaleaceae bacterium
ATTTTGCCCATATGTAGGGCAAGCCCTGCATCAAAACCTGCACGGATGGCGGGGGCGGCAAAAACCACTGGGTCGTAGCTTCGCCCAGCGATAATAACCTGCGCACCAGCGTCCAACGCTGAGATAAAGGGGGCTTCGCCCATTTGTGCCACAATATTTGTGCTTTCCTCAATATGTTTTGCTGTTGGCATGGGGGCTGGATGTAATTCCTTAACGCCACCAGCATTAAAGCTTTTCAGCACCATATCATGTGTAAACTGCGACGAAATAACCGCCACTTTGAAGGACAGCTTCTTCTCCTGTGCAATTTCCCGCACAATGTCCACATTCCATTCCAAATGGCTGTCAGCACCAGCGCCACCCGCCGAGCCGATGATAAGCGGAATACCTTCAGTGACGGCAGCGGATACCATAAACTCCAAGTCTCTCTTAACCGCACCACGGTCTGTAAAGGACTTTCCGCTTCCCAGATAATAAGGTCCAGGGTCTGTAGAGCCTGCATCCACGGCAATGGCGTGCGGCTTTCGTTTCATGCCTTCCTCAAAAGAGGAGGCGGGAAAGCCGTAGCCCAAAATTGCTGTGGGGGATAAAATTCTAAATTCTTTCATTGTATCACCTTCCGAAAAGTCTTTTATCCCATTATATACCTTAGGTATAAGCTAGTCAAGCTTATTTGCCTACCTCCTACGTGAAGCGGCGGTGGTTACGGTAATTGCACCAGGAATTAGAAATACCAGCCAAGTGGGATGCCAAATATCAAATATAAAACCCACTGCAAGAAATATGATGGTAGCAATTGTTCCGCTCCACACGGTTACGGTTTGACCATTACGGGTAGTAACTGTAATATTATCGCACTCATCATCCTCATCATCCTCGTAATAAACAGTGATTGATTGGGTCTGAGGTTCTGCTTTGCTTTGCTGATGAACGGGTTCGCCACCAATTGATGCACCTTTCAATAAGTAGTCTGTGCTAACTCCAAAAATTTCACTTATTTTTACCAGTGTAGCTATATCTGGTGTGCTGTCATCAAGCTCCCATTTAGATATAGACTGACGGGACACGCCAAGCATTTCTGCCAATTGTTCTTGTGACAACCCCTTTTGCTTACGCAATGCTTGAATTTTTTCGCTAAGTTTCATATTAAGCCCCTCCGTGTTTGTTATCTTTTCAAATATTGTATCAATATCACAATATAATTTCAAGTAAAACTATGTTGCAAATTACGCAACTGTCAGTTGCGAACACCGTGTTTCAAGCCTATTTGCATGGTTAAACAAAAAATAACCGCCCCATATTATGGTTGGCGGTTATCCACATTACGATACAACAAAACAAACTTACGCACCGCCACGCACAATGAACAGTAGTATCAAAATAACCACAATGGATAACAAGGTAAATGGGCTAATGCGGGGGCGGGTGTTTTTTGCCATCCTGTCTTGACGCTCTTGCAAACGGCGACGCAGGCGGTCCGCTTGGGATTCTCTTGGGTCGTGTTGGTGCATTTAATACCCTCCTTTATTGCTTCAAAACAAATATCATTTTCTAAAACGGACTATACTCATTCACATTATTAACAAACCGCACATACTGACCTTGATAACCAAGCTCCACCGTGCCTGTTGCACCGTTACGCTGTTTAGCTATGATAACCTCTGCCAGCCCTTGCTTCTCACTTTCGGGATTATAATATTCGTCACGATAGATAAACATTACCAAATCCGCATCTTGCTCGATTGCACCAGACTCACGTAGGTCAGATAGGATTGGACGGCGGTCGCTTCTGGCTTCTGGCGCACGGGACAGTTGGGAAAGAGCGATTACAGGTGCATTCATCTCCCTTGCTAGTTGCTTTAGAGAACGGGAAATTTCCGAGATTTCCTGTTGGCGATTTTCTGTGCGTCCGCCACCGCTCATTAACTGAATATAGTCAACCACAATCATGTCTAAGCCTAACTCTAACTTTAATTTACGGCATTTGGAACGCATTTGTGCCATGGTTATGCCTGGGGTGTCGTCAATATAAATAGGTGCTTCGGATATAATTCCTAAAGCGTCCACGATTTTATCCCAGTCCTTTGTGTCCAATTGTCCTGTACGTAAATTGCCAGCGTCAACCATAGCGGTAGACGCAATAAAACGGCTGGCTAAAGACTCTTTGCTCATTTCCAGCGAAAAAATCGCAACGTGCTTTTGTTGCTTAATTGCGGCGTTGGCAGCAACATTAAGAGCCAGTGCCGTCTTACCCATAGATGGGCGAGCGGCGATGAGGACAAAGTCTGTGGGATGAAAACCTGCGGTTCTGTTATCAAGGTCTGTGAAACCAGAGGCTATACCCGTTACTGCCTTGCCTTCTTCTGCGGCTTTTTCGATAACTTTCATGGATGCAGACAGTGCATCCCGCACATGGGTAAAACCTAGGGAATGACGCTTCTGCCCAATGGCAAACAAAGACGCTTCTGCATCATCTAAAATGATTTCCGTAGGTTTCGTGCCTGCGTAGCTGTCCTCGGTGGTGTCATTTGCAGCGTTTATTAGGCGACGTAAAATAGACTTGTCAACCACAATTTTAATGTATTGCTTTATGTTGGCAGATGTGGAAACGGCGGTGGAAACGGCGGCAAGGGCTTCGCTACCCCCCACTTTGTCAAATAGGTCACGTTCTTCCAATTTGTTTTTTAGCGTAATCAAATCCACGGGGTCGCCTGTGTTATGCAATTCCATCAAAGCTTGGAAAATATAACGATAATCCAACCTATAAAAGTCTTCGGGACGCATAAATTCAGCACCTTGTATCAGTGCTTCATTGTCAAATAACATAGAGCTTATAAGGGCAAGCTCCGCTTGTTCGTCCCTTGGCATCGCTCTTTGTTGTGGTGTATAATCACTTTCCATTTTGTTCACTCCAAATTTTTCAGTACGAAATCGTAAAATTACAAATGCAAAAAATAAAAGCATAGAGCGAGTTAGGAGGCTTACTCTATGCTTTTTCTTACATCATAATATCAATGTTGATGCCTAAGCCATCAAAACCAACTGGTGGCACGGCAGATGCAACTAGCATATCAGCCATAAATTCTCCTGTTTGCTCGGCGTGGTCCATGGCGTTGCGTAAAACCGCAATACCCACCTCCTGCATAACATTTTGGTTTGCCATGCTCATAGACAGGTTTGCAATACCCATTACGTCCATAATATCACCTCGCCTTATATTATACCATAAATATCGAAAAAAGCAAGTACGATTTTAGGATAGACGCATCTTGAAATCTTCATAGCCAAAAGTTTTTACAAGCTCCAAACTTCCGTCTAAACGGCGTAAAGCTAGGTCTGGGAGTTTCATTCCGTTAAAAGTATTTGTTTTTACCATAGAATATATTGCCATGTCAGTAAAAACTAGACGGTTGCCCACCTCAAGGGGTCGCTGGAAAGAGTAGTCGCCAATAATATCACCAGCAAGACAGCTTGGACCGCCAATGCGATAGGTATGGGGCTTTTCGCCAGCTTTGCCACTGCCTATAATATGGGGTCTGTAAGGCATTTCCAACACATCAGGCATATGACAGGCGGCAGATGTGTCTAAAATAGCAATTTTACCATCATTGTCTATAATATCCACCACCTCGGCCACCAAAAAGCCAGCATCAAGGGCAACGGCTTCCCCAGGCTCTAAATAAATTTCAACATTGTATTTTTCTTTGGTTTTTTTGACGGTTTCTACTAAAAGCGGGATATTGTAGCCCTCTTTTGTTATATGGTGTCCGCCACCAAAGTTTAGCCAATCCATTTGATGAAAAAACTCGCCAAACTTTTCTTCGGCAGCGGTTAGGGTTGCCACAAGCTCCTCTGCCCCTTGCTGACAAAGGGTGTGGAAGTGCAATCCGCTGATGCCCTCTAGCAAATCGGGTCGAAAATTGGCACGGGTTACACCTAAACGGGATTGAGGCGAGCATGGGTCGTAAATCGCCGTGTCTTGCGTAGAAAATTCAGGATTTATGCGTATGCCACAGCTTTTGCCTGCCACCATGCCACGAAACCGCTCCCATTGGTTAAATGAATTAAAAACCAAATGGTCGCAAACCCGCAAAATTTCTGGCATATCCTTTTCGGTATATGCTGGTGAGAAAATGTGGTTTTCGCCGTCAAAATAATCATTGGCAAGAAGGGCTTCATGCAAACCAGAAGCACAGGTGCCATCTAAATACTCACCAATAAGCGGATATGTGTCAAACATAGAAAATGCCTTTTGGGCAAGCAAAATCTTGCATCCTGCCTGCTTTTTAACATCAGCCAAAATCTCCAAATTTTGCTGAAGTAAGCTTTCGTCCACAATAAAATAAGGTGTTTCAAATTTGTTTATATCAAAATTAGTCATATCAACCTCCACATTAAACCTTACGTTTCATGGAATAGTGGGGTATGCCCGCATCCATATATTCGTCACCATATGCTACAAAACCTAATTTTTCATACAATCCAATGGCATGGGTTTGGCTGGATAACTCTACTTCCATAGCCCCCATTTCCACAGACTTGTCAATCAAAGCTTGGGTAACAAGTCGCCCAAAACCCTTCCCACGATGTTCTTTCAAAACGGCAATGCGTCCCAAAATAAATTTGTCATTATGAAGCAAAATTCGCCCAACAGCCACGGGCTTGTCCTTGTCATAAATTGTTAAGTGTTCGGAAATTTCTTCTTCCCACGGGATAATTTCTTCTTCCACGGGTACGGCTTGCTCCTCAATAAAAACCACCCGCCGTATCATATAAGCATCTATCAAGGCATCGTCTTGCTTGCCGCTAATCCATTTATATACAATCATCTTCTCGCTCCCCTTGTCCTTTTGTACGGTCTAATTGTAACCCACCAAGTCAAATTTTGCAAGGGTTCAATCCTGTTCTTGCAGTAATTATTTTTTTGTGTTATAATGTCTTTGACTGTAATTGGACGAAAGAAAGAAGGGTAAAAATGCGGGGTAGAATTATTTCTGTTGCAAATCAAAAAGGGGGCGTGGGCAAAACCACCACGTCTATAAATTTATCAGCGTGTTTGGCGGAAGCAGGCAAAAAGGTGCTTGTGATAGACATTGACCCGCAAGCTAACACATCCAGCGGTCTTGGTATAGACAAGCAAAACCTACCCGCATCTGTTTACGAAGTTATTGTGGGCGGAAAACGGCTGGATGAAGCCATATATAAAACACAGGTAAATGGGTTGTTTTTGTTGCCAGCCAAGGTGGAGTTGGCAGGTGCGGAAATTGAGCTTATAGACCACGAAGAACGGGAATTTATCCTCAAAAGCTTGTTAGTAGACTTAAAATATACTTATGATTTTATCATAATCGACTGTCCACCTTCTTTGAACGTGCTAACGGTTAATGCACTGACAGCTTCTGATTCGGTGCTTGTTCCTATCCAATGCGAATACTTTGCCTTGGAAGGTCTTGGGCAGTTAATGTACACCATTGGGCTTGTCCGCAAAAGGCTAAACAAAAAGCTTGCCATCGAGGGTATTGTGTTTACCATGTACGACCCACGGACAAACCTATCGTCAGAAGTTGTAAACGAGGTGCGGAGCAATTTTGAGGAAAAAGTGTACGATAGCGTTATCCCTCGTAGCGTGCGTCTTAGCGAAGCACCCAGCCATGGGTTGCCCATTACCATGTATGACCCAAAATCCAAAGGAAGCGAGGCATACAAAGCACTCGCCCAAGAAATTATTGACAGGAAATTTTGATAAGACTTTACTGCATTTTTAGGGAGGCATCTAAACATGAAAAAAGGTTTGGGCAGAGGCTTGAATACACTTTATGGGTTTGGAGACGAAGCAGAAAAAGCTATAATTGGGGATAGTGGCAACCAAGGGTCTGCCACAGAAATAAATATTATAAAAATTAAGCCAAACCCAGACCAGCCACGAAAGACATTTCGTGACGAGGAGCTGGCAGAGCTTTCAGAGTCTATAAAGGAATTTGGTGTTGTGCAGCCCATTATCGTTACCCCACGTGGGGATGACGGGGATTATATGATTGTGGCTGGGGAAAGGCGTTGGCGGGCAAGTCAGTTGGCGGGCTTGTCAACGATTCCAGCTTTAGTTCGTAAGTACACAGACTTTGAAATTTTGGGCATTGCCCTAATCGAAAATGTGCAAAGGCAAAACCTAAACCCAATTGAAGAAGCAATGTGTTACAAACGCCTAACCGAAGAATTTGAAATGACGCAAGAGGATTTGGCGAAGCACATCGGCAAAAGCCGAAGCCACATTTCAAATTCCATGCGTGTTTTACGCCTTGACCCTCGTGTTTTAGAAATGATAAGCGAAGAAAAAATAACAATGGGTCACGCCAAGCCCATTTTGTCCATAGAAGGTTCAGATGCCCAATTTGACATTGCCACAAAAATGACAGACCAAGGTATGAATGTTCGCCAAGCAGAGGACTTTGTACGCCGTTATATAGCACAAATAGAAGCTGGCGAAAACCCAGAAGAATTATCGCAAAAAGAGGAAAGCTCCGTTACCGTAGAGCGTCGTAACCGATATAAAGTGGACTTACGTGACCTGCTAGGCACAAGAGTCAACATTAAGGAAAGCAAATCCGCAGGGGGCGGAGGTAAAATCGAAATTAATTACTTCTCACAAGACGATTTGGAGCGTATTGTGGATTTAATTAAAAATCAGGATTAGCAAAATAAAACACCTTTGTGGACTAGCCAGACAAAGGTGTTTTATTTTGCTAATTAAGCTTCGCTTGGAGCGGATTCGCCCGCTTCTTTTAATTTTTGCAAAAATACATTCATTTGGGTTACAAGTTCGTCAACCTTATCAGCACCAAAGCCGTGTACTTGACAAGCTTCTTCCAAGGTTTCATGCTGGGCAGCACCGCAACCAAAGCAGTGCATTCCGTTTTGCATCAAAAACATCGCCAAACGCCTATCCATACCGATAATTTCGGCAATAATCATGTCTTTGTTAACCATAATTCATTCCTCCTAAAATTTATCTTATAATTCCAATGCGGTCAAAGGGTAAGAAAGTGAAAGTAAGTCTGCCGACTATGTTTTCTCTGGGTATAAACTGGTTTTCCCAAGCGTTTATGCCAAGCCCACGGCTGTCTTTGCTATTATTGCGATGGTCGCCCATAACAAAGAAATGACCTTCGGGTATGTGAAAAGTTTGGTCTGTTAGCGACCACCATTGGGGTGGCTCTAGTAAATACCACTCATCCAACGGTTCGTCTGAACCATTAATAAACACTTGCCCGCCCACAATTTCTAATGTTTCCCCTGGCAATCCAACTATCCGCTTCAAATACGTTGTTGTTCCGCCGTCTGGACAGTCAAATGCAATCACATGGAAACGCTGTGGCTCAGAAAACATATATGCCAAACGCCAAAGCACTACACTGTCGCCAACATTTATGGTGCTTTCCATGGA
>WQZZ01000100.1 GCA_009780485.1 Defluviitaleaceae bacterium
CCCCACATATGCAGGATGTTAAAAAGCACGATGGAACCAAAGAAAGTGTTTACGCCAACCAATGCCACATCCCATGGGGTAAATTTAATTTTGGTTAGACGTGTGGAAATTATTGGGATAATCGTGTAAACCAGCATTGCAAAACCAGTATAAATAATCCCGAAAATACGCCCGTCATCACCAATATGATGGGTTAGTAAGCGAACACCAGCAATGTTTAGTGTCAAACCCACAAATGTTGCGACCGTCCACTTATTGCGAAGGGCAACCACAAGCGCAAGCAGGTTAAACATGACAAAATAACCCATCATGCCAAAAATTAGGGCTTGGTCTGGTCTGGTATCCATTAATGTGGTTAAAATTGGTAGGTATCCTCCAACCAGCGTAATCGCCAACAAGGTTTGTGATTTGTAGCGGGTTGACAAATAAAATGCAAGGGCAGTTATAACCACACAAATGCCAAGGGCAGGATACATAGGTATGCTTTCTTGAAAGAAATGCCCAATAGCAAGGGTGACATAAGAAATCCCCAGACCGCCCGCCGTCAAACCCATCGAAAAAACATTTGGACGACGGCGGTTCATTATCTCGCCAGCCACCAAAAAGCCAACACCAAGCACAAAGGCAACCCAAATATGACCCAAACGCCCAGCGGCAATTGTACCCACAATCAACAACAAAACACCTAAAGCATTTAGTATGTTTAAGCCTATGTAGCGTTCCATATTTTTCTTTTTGGCAGAAGCCGCAGGCGGTTTACCCAAACTATGCGACAGTTGGTTAATCTGATAATAATACGTACGGGCAATTGTATCCCTTAGCTGGTACACCTGCGTTTGCAAGCTTTGCATCCGCTGACGCACACCACCTTCCCAAGCCGCCAAACGGTTAAGCTCCTCCATAGCGACACTTCCAAAAGCCTCTCCTTCTGGACGACCGTTACGCAATTCGTCCAGTTGCTGGGCTTCCTCGTCTGTAAAAGACATACTTGCGGCTTGCTCTTTTGCATCGCTAATAGACTTGTTTATATTACTACCCAATTCCTCTATCAAACGGTGGGCTTCTAGGGCTAAATCCCCTCCCGCTGGGTTGGTATGTTCTCGCAATTGGTTAAGTCGTTGTTCCATATCTTTTTCCAAGGTGGTTAGGTGGTTCCGCTCCCAAGCACTGCCGTTTTTGAAAAACCAATCCAGGTTATGATAAATTTTGTTTATGACATTTGCCTTTTCATCAAAATATTGTTGGTACAATGAAACCTTTGCCACTTCTCCAATTTCTGGGTTTTTGCACTGCCCGTCAACATGACCAATAACCCTGTGCAAATGGTTCAGCACTTCTCTAACATTTTGTTCCATAAAATCATCCTCCTAGCCCCTTATTAGCTTGATTGTACCAACAAAAACCGACCGTGTCAATAATCATGCTAAAAAATTAACTAAATTAGGCTTGACGTGACTGTGTAAGTTTTGCTATAATGGTAGCTGATTATATAATTTACTTGACCTGAGTAAGGGGAGGATAATTATCAAATATTTAATTGTACCAAAACCAATTTTGGATAGAAGCATGAATGTCTTGGCATATTGCTTTAGATACGAGTCCGCACATGATTATATTGCAGATTCGCCCGCAAGGGCATTTGACGGGGTGGTAAACCCCCCTGGTCTAGAAATCTTGGAAAGGGTGGGCATTGACGCTTTTACCAATGGCGTACCTCTTTTTGTACCTATTAGCAAATTCGCCTTGCTTTCCGATATGTCACAAAAAAGCACCCAACCCCCCGAAAAAGTTGTGTTTTTATTTAACAACAGTGATATTACACCAGAAGAACCCTTTCTTAGCACCATACAAAACCTAAAAGAAAGAGGATATAAATTTGCTTTGGAAAATCCAAAGGATATTAATTATATGCACCCAGTAATCCAACTTTGTGATTATGTGATGCTCAGCTTTAAGTTTAATATGAATAATTTAACAACTTTCCGTCAATTGGCAACACAACACAGGCATATCACATTTGTGGCGGCTGACATTAATGGTTTGGAAATATTTAGTCAGCTTGATAAAACCAACTTCAAGTATTTCGAGGGGCGTTTTTATAATGTGCCAGTGGCTAAAGACCAGTCCACTATGTCACCTGTTAAAATTAACCGTATTCACCTGCTTAACACAGTGCAAGAACCCGATTTTGCCATCGAAAGTGTAGCAGACATTGTAGGGCGTGACCCCTCTATGTCTATCAGTCTTTTGAAGCTGGTAAATTCACCACATTTGGGTATCTCTCAAAAAATAAAAAGTATACAGCACGCCGTTGCAATGCTTGGTCAAAAAGAAGTGCGTAAATGGGTAACAACAGTAATTGCAAACCTGCTTGCAGAAGATAAACCAGGCGAACTTACACGCCTATCCCTTATGCGTGCCAAATTTGCAGAGAATATGGCAAGACATTTCCAGCTTGCTATGCAGTCAAATGACCTGTTTTTGCTGGGCTTGTTCTCCGTGCTTGATGCTGCCCTTGATATGCCCATGGAAGAAGCTTTGAAGATAATCCATGTGTCAGAAGAAATCCATACGGCACTGGTAGAGCGAAAAGGTCGCTTTATGAAGATTTTGAACTTTATCCTAGCATATGAAACAGCCGATTGGACAGAAACCAAGAACACCATGATGTTGCATGACATCGCTGCAGAGGATGTGTTTAACGCATATATGGAAACCGTCGAATGGTATGACTCTATACTCAACGAAACTTACGAAGACACTGACTAAAAACTTAATAACCCGCATGTTATTTACATGCGGGTTTTTCTTGACAGATTTATACATACAGTTTATAATAAACTTTGTGAAATAATATCAAATATATAAACTTAAGGGGGAATTTTGTGGGTAGATACTCATTCTTTCTTGTAATTGCAATGGCACTTGTTTGGATAACCCTAACAGAGACATTGGATTGGTCGGCACTTGCCATTGGTCTTTTAATTGGTGCTTTTTGCATCTACTTCTCTGATATGTTTTTGCCTAAGATAGAGGGTGGCAGGGTTAAATTTACCAAGCTTTTGCTGTATCCCTTCTATATCATCGGGCAGGTGTATCTGGCTGGTTTTGTGATGATAAAATACATCATCAAGGGTGCGGACTATCAAATGGTGCCTGTTAAAACCACATTAAAAGCAGAAGCCCTGCGGGTTATGCTTATGGATTCTATGACATTTGTACCAGGCTCGGTTTCTGTGGATTTGAATGACGACATAATCACATCCCTTTGGATTTTTGACAAGGGAACAGATTTGAAGAAGCTTGGACCAGACAAAGTAAGCGAACTTGCCAAGGGTGGCTTGGAAAAACAACTTGCCAAAGCAGATGTTGATGCACATGAGGGGGTAGAGAAGTAGATGGATTATTTTCTCGAAAATTTTCTTCATTATGTTATTTGGGCAAAAGTGATTATTGTGGCTTTTTACCTTATACATGTGGCAAAAGGTCCAAGTATCTGGGACAGGCTTTTGGGGCTTAACCTTATAGCCGCCAAAGTTATTATGATTATCATTGTGTTTTCATCCATAATGGACATAACCTTTTTGCTTGATTTGGCTATTTTGTACGGTCTTTTTGGTTTTATCGGCACAATTTTTATTGCCTTGTTTTTGTCACGCCACAAGCTGGGCAAGGTACGTACCAGTAAAAAGACCGATGGAAAGGAAGGTGAGGCATAATGGACTGGCAAATTTTAATTAGCAATATTTTGCTTGCCATTGGTTTGATTTTCATGGTTTTTGGTGTTATTGGTCTGTTTAGATTTAGAGATTTTTACCCACGCATACTAATGGCTTCCAAAATTGACACGGTGGGTATGATAACCCTACTTTTGGGACTTGCTGTTCGCCATGGTTTCACATTCTTCACCGCCAAGCTGGTGCTGATGATGGTTATAATTTTGATTTTGAACCCGCTGGTTGCTCATATTATGGTGCGTTCAGCTTATTTGGGTGGTTATGAATTAAAAGGCGAAATTACCCCAGATGGGGTTCGTGACGAGTCCCTAGAGGACGCAAACGAGGACTATTCCCAGCCATTTGAAACGAAGGAGGGCAGATAGACCATGAGTACGGATTATATCTTATACGCCCTAATGGCACTGACCCTTATTGGCTTAGCTTTGATTATGATTGAACGCAGGGTTTACCGCATAATAATTTATACCGCTGTGTTTTCCCTTATAATTTCGGGCATCTATCTAGTTTTAGGTAGCCCCGACGTTGCCATGGCAGAAGCCGCCATTGGTGCATATGCCATAATTTTTATGATTGTTATGGCAGAAAAATATTATAAGCGTGATAGGGTGGATGAGAATGGTAAGAAAAAACCACCTGTCAAAATCCCTAAAGGGACTGCGTCTGTGCCACAGATTTTGCTGGGGCTGGTTTTTGTTGGCGGTCTGGCTGTTTTATTTTTCCATTTTGCCCCAACGGGTATAGAAGCTAATATCGAGCTTCGTACCGACTATCTACTGCTTTCGGGAGAGCAAGTAGGTGGTCAAAACGTAATTGGTGCAATCCTTATGGCTTACAGGCTCTATGACACGCTGTTTGAAGCCCTTCTGCTGGTTATCGCCATTATGGCTGTCAGTCATCTATCTTGGCTTGGCAAAGATTATATCACAGAAGGTCGCCGAAGCGACATCCAAAAGGACAAAGTGGCGTTTTACTCTATCCGTATCATAAGCCCGCTGATTTTGATGTTTGGTATCTATCTGGTTGCCAATGGGCATATTTCTGCTGGTGGTGGCTTCCAAGGGGGCTTGGCAATCGCCTGCTTCTTCATCTGCCGATATATGATACACAATATTTACGATATGCCCGTTAAAAAGGTTTTGAAGATGGAAGAAATTGTTTTCATGGCTTTGGTTGTGGTGGCTGTTCTTACCATATTTGTTGGTAGTGACTGGGTGCCTTATCAACATACGGTGCTATTCCAAAACTTCCAGCTAATCGTTGCAAACTCGCTGGTTGGCGTTAAGGTTGCTTGTGGCTTCTTCATACTGTTCTACCGCTACATTACAATCGAGCGTAGTGAAAAAGTAGAATAGATATGACAAAACGTCTTGCGTACTAGGGCGGGCAATAACGGTTTTGACGAAACCCGCCCCTACCAATATATTACGATATTATCTAGCCTGCCACCCTATCGTGGTAGGGGCGACCATTGGTCGCCCACGCTGGATAAACGTAAATGAGAGGAGTGAACGCCATGTTTGGCATGGCTACCATAGAATTTTTCGCAATTGCCCTGTTTTTTATAGCAATTTTTGGGCTTGTGACAAGCAACAACGCAATAAAATCCATTGTGTTTATGACAATCCTAAACGCTGCTGTAATAACCTTTTGGATTGGAATTGGTGCAAGGGAGGGGACGCTGCCCCCCATCATGGAAACCCCTTACCACATCTACATGATTGGGGAGATGAGCGACCCTGTACCACAAGCACTTATGATAACCGCAATTGTTATCGGTTTTTCCGTAACGGCAATAAATATCATTATGATGAACACGCTGTTTAGGCGTTACAAAACATCTGACTGGAAAAGCCTGTACAAAATGATGCGGGAAGAAACCGCAGGCAGTGGGCAAGTGCTAAGTGACATTGTTTTTGACAAAGATGACAGCGTAGAGGAAGGGGCGAAATAACACATGAACCAAGTATATGTTGACTTTTTGTCCTATTTTGTGATAATCCCTGTACTTATCGCTGTTTTCCTGTTTGTTTTCACTAAGAACAAGACGGCAAGGATTATTGCGATTGCCTTCCAAGCTATTTTTACGGGCTTTGTGGCATATTTGGTGACGCAGACCAGAGACCAAAGCCTTGTGACAGCCGTGGGCAATTTTGACGGCATTTTGGGTATTATGCTCTATGCCGACAGCATGGCGGCAATCTTTGTTTTGCTTACATCTGTGCTGTTTTTGGGCGTTTCCATCTACAGCTTCCATGAAAGCGACCAACGTAGGTTTTGGTGCTTGCTTTTCCTGTTGGAAGCGGCATTGGTAGGCTTGTTCCTTACCCGAGATTTGTTCAACATCTTTGTAATGGTAGAGGTTTCCACGGTTGTGGTTATCATTTTGATGATGTACTATCGTACCCGCAGAAATATGTTTACAGGCATGGTATATTTGATGGTGAACATCATCGCCATGCAATTGTACCTATTTGGACTGTCATATATTTACATGATTGGTGGCGGTTTTGACATCCCCCATTTGCAGGCGGTTTTCGCTGGCATGGACCAATCCGACCTTGTTTTGCCATATGCCATGATAATGACAGGTATCGCCTTCAAAGCAGGTATAATCCCTCTTATCAGCGTTATCCCTAAGGCAAGGTTGTACCCTGGTGCGCCATCTGCCGTGGCTGCGTTGCTGTCAGGTATACAAGTTAAAACAGCGGTTTATCTATTTATTCGCTTCCAAGATATGTTCGGTGGAATTGCCCAGCAAGAATTTTTCCTAATTGTGGGCATCATAACCGCCGCAACAGGCGTTATAATGGCAATGGCACAAACCGATATTAAGATGATTTTGGCATACCACACTGTGTCACAGGTCGGTTTGATTATGATTGGCTTAAACGCTGGCGACGCTTATTATTACAGCCACTATGGTGCTTTGTATCACATGGTTGCCCATGGTATTTTCAAATCTGCACTGTTTTTGACAGCGGGTATCATCCGCAGGTCTTACGGCACGGCAAATGTGTACAAAATACGAGGGGTGATGAAACGGATGCCCATTGTGGGTATAGCGTCCGCCTTCGCCATACTTAGTATTACGGGCGCACCCTTCTTTATCGGCTCTATATCCAAGTATTTCCTAACGGCGGGCAACCCCTATGGCGCCCCTCCTTGGGTGGAATATTCCATTATTATTGTCAGCGTGGGTACGATAATTTCCTTCATTAAATATGGATGGATGTTGCTTGGTAAAGACGACCCAGCACTAAAGGGCGACCAATTTAAGCCCGACAAGTGGAGGATTATCCCATCTGTGTTTCTAGCACTTCTTTGCCTTGGTGGCGGATTGTTCGGCGTGCAAGTTATGGATTATTTCTTTAACACAGGTATCACAACCAACCTGTTTACGTCATCTGCCTATTACGTGAAGGTTGCTATATTTGCAGGTTCTGCCCTCGTCGGCTTTATCATCTACAAATTCGTTGTAAGCCGTAGTAAGACCCTTAAAAAAATCGGCGATATGGATTTGACTTTCAAAACCATCGCCATATCTACTGGTGCTTTTCTTGGCATCATGTTGATTGTAACTGGATTTCTAACATAAAACAAAAACAGGCGGGAGCGAAATGCTCCCGCCTGTTTTTAGAACATATGTATTATACAGACTATAGAAATTTATTTAGAAAAATCC
>WQZZ01000101.1 GCA_009780485.1 Defluviitaleaceae bacterium
AGTTTCTCTTATGGTGTGTCCGTTGTCGATGTGGTTAAGGACAACTTCTCTAAATTTAGTGTCATATGCCATAGGAGTATTATAGCATGGATTGTGGGAGTTTGCAAGTTAATTAATTATAAGATTCATCTTTTCCAAATCCCGAAAAAGCTTGCCCCCCTTATTGTTGCCGGGTTTTGTTTTTTGGGCATATTTATGGATACCTTTCCCGGTTTTTACCGCACCAAACACCAAACCGCCCGCTGTAACTGCACTTGCCATCAAAAGTGCGGGCACGGCACCCCTAAAAGCCCCTCCCATTAACTTCATAGCCATAAAGGCCGGCATTGATGATAAATGGTCTTGCATTTGATTCATACTGTTTTCCTCCTCGTTTTTGTTAAGACTTGGCAATGGTGTATAAACGGTTTCATATGATTTTTCTGCTCCCTGCGGATTTGCGAAAAGCGCACAAATTTGCTCGCCGATAAACCTGGCTCGGTCGCAAAAATCGGTTCAACTTGGGTTATGCACTATTGCCACTTAGATAAGCACAATGCTTACTTAGATTATGGTAGGTGTAACTGTTGCCAGCTCACCTCGAAAGCCCTGCATTCCCAAACTGACTATTAGACCATTTTCTATCCTCTCCATATGCTTTTTATCAAGACGACACACCCAGTTGTAAAGGCGGTTTTTGTCGATGGTGTGCAACTGTTCCAAAAGGACAATAGAATCCTTTCGCAAAGGATATCTTTTGTGGTTTATGTGGATATGGGTGGGAAGCTTTCTCTTCCCTTGACTGCTGGTGATAACGGCGCAGATAACTGTGGGGCTGAAAAAATTACCTATATTGTTTTGAATGATAAGAACAGGGCGCATTCCCCATTGTTCTGAACCGCACCCGCTATCAAGGCGGGCAATGAATACATCGCCCCGGTTGGGTTGCGGATTATTGGTGGTATAAAGCTTTTTCTGCATGTAAAACTCCTTTCATAAGCTGTTTTGGGTAACAAAAAAGCCTGCGATATGCAGGCTTGGGGTTTTGGTTGTGGTTAGTCACTGTTAATCATGATTAATTGTGGTTGCACACATGCGTCAAAGTCTGTGTAGTGACATGGGCTTGCACTACTTAATATACTACTTAACGCACTACTGAAAGCACTGACTTAATGCACTACTTAACGCCTTGGGGTTTACTTGATGGAATTTAGGGCATTTTCTATGTTAGCAATGGTCATTTTGGGGTCTTTGGATATTTCATCCACCACTCTTTGATAAATTTCTTGAGCTCTGGTTGGTTCGACACCGAAGCAAATGTCATCATTCTGGGTGTCTCCTGTCAATCTTGACAGAAAGCCGTTATTTGTGTAAAATTAAAATAATGACTTTCTGTCGTTGGTTGGTGTTGCCAGAAACTTTTCGAGGGGTATATGGTGGCACCTTTTTTATTTTTGTTAGTTCCAGTCGATGTCTTCATGTCGAATATATTCGCCTCGTGAAAATTCGGCTCTGGCTTCTAAGATGTCCGCAATATCTTCCTCGGTTAGGTGGTCGTCTGGGTCAACCATACTTTGGACTATAGTTAAAATTGCCTGTTGCTTGTTTTCTGGTAATTCGTTCATCAATAAAATTGTTTGATTTGTTAAAGTCATGTCCCTCACACTCCCTTATAAACATCGCCACGAGGGCCGATTTTTTCTACATAGATAACATTGGCTAATTCATAATAATAAAGTACCCTATGATTTCCGATACGTAACCTGTGGGTGATAATATCGTGTCCTTTGTACGGGGACACATTACCAGATGGTAAGTTTTCTATAGCTCTTTTAATGGCTATTTTAGTTGGTTTGTCTTGCTTATCAATATATTTTACGGCTTTTTTACTGTATCGTATTTCCAAGGCCTTATCTCCTTTTCTATCTTACGTCTACCAAAGGCATTGTTAAGCCTTTGGTAGACAGCTTAGAGCCTGGGTCTTTTAGGGTCTGCGGGATCCTTAGACAGTTTGTCTGCATTTGCCATATCAACTTTTATGGCGTTATGAATTAGGTCATCCATAGAGCTTGCTCTATTTTGTGCTTCATGTGAAACGCCTTCTTTTTTGGTGGTATCTATCCTCTGCTTAATCATTTCCAATGCTTTGTCCAGAGCTATTCCCAAGCTTTCTGACAAAATTTCAGCTGCTGAATGTCGGGTATCCTGCACATCCTTTTCCATTTGATACATAGCTTCATCCACATCCTTTTGTATATACCTCTCAGCAAATGTCATCATTCTGGGTGCCTCCTTCTCTATCTTAAATGCACCAAAGGCGTCTTTAAAGCCTTTGGCTATTCTCTCCACTTCCGGATAAGTTGTGGATATCTCCCTACCTAACAGTACAGCTGCCAATTGTCCTGCTTTATTGCTTTGTCTTGAAAGTTTACTCAGGTTAATATAGGTTATGCTGGATGAATTATGGTGTATATTATTCTTCTCATTTTTCATGGTAAAATTTGAAAAGATTTCACCATCCAATAACTTTTCATCCACTTTTTCATTGGACTGTGCTAAAAGCCAAATCTGGTCGGCTTTGTAGTCTTGATTGTGCCCTATGCCTAAGCCGAAATATTGCAAGCTTCTGTCGCTAATAAAGGGGGTTGTGGAAGGGCTGTTTTGGAATTCTATGAAAACCTGGTCGTGATTGCTTTTGGTGCTGCCATTACTACCATTACTCATACCATTCCTAATGTTTCTACTATTTCCATCATTTCTGCCATTTTCGTCATTTACACCAGCATCCCCTAATTGCGACACTTTTATATCTTGGTTTTTAGATGCTACAATATTTGGGTTGTTCATGGATTCCAACAGGTATTTATATTGGGTTTCGACAACCACATCACCTTCTATAAAAGGCATTCTGTGGGCGGGATTGCTGGATATTTGCTCATACTCTTCTGAAAAGATGTTTACAATATCCTTGCTTATGCCTCAGTTTTCTTCCTTGTCAAACATGTAGTTCAAAAAGATGTCATTCATTGGAAAAACAGCTTTATTTTTGCCTCCTGGCAGTTCGGTATACCCCCAAGGGCTTTGGGGTTGTGACCTTGTTGATAGTATCACCTCATACGTTTATTTTACCACAAATATGGCTATCGTGCAATAGGTTTATATTTGGCGTGCATTGGGATTTTTTGATGCGGATTCGGGTTGAGACTGTGTGTTCGGAGAAGAATCATTCCGGCTTGAAAATGCCACATCCCCGTCCAACTCCAAAGCCAAGCCGCCTATTTCCGGCTCCACACCGACCCTTGTCAAAGATTCGCCATCACGCTCCAAAAAAGCCTGTTTTCGCTCATTAATTGCATTAATGAGGACTTCGGTTGCGGTTGGGACTTTTACGGCTTTTGTCGAATCAGCTAATTCAATTTCGGAGACAACGCCCTTTACCACATCTCTGGAACGTTCACCATTAATTAAATCCTCATTCCAGTCCTTACCTTTGGGGAAGTGGCAAATAATTTCGGCTTGGTAACCCAGTTTTTCTATGGCGTTAATGGCAGCTGTGCGGGCATCCATACCTGCTTTGTCATTGTCGAAGCAGAGGTAGATTTTGCTGTACTTGCCTTGGGTTTGGGAATTGTCTTGCGCATTGGTTTGTAATTGGTCTTGCGTTTGAAGTATGTTCTTGACTCGGGTTTTTTCTTGGTCTTGTTTTAGATAGTTTATTAGATTTGAAACATGTGAGCCACCCGTTGCTAAATGTCCGTAGTACAAGGCTTTATGGATGCTGTTGTTTTCGGAAGCTGCTGATGTCATGGTCATATAGCTAAGCATATCTATGGGGGCTTCAAAAACAAAAAGCGAATCTTTGCCGCTATTACGAAAACCATAATTGGACATATCCGACCCTGTGGCATTGCCCTTGAAGCCGCTGCCATTTTTACTTGGAAACCCTCGTTTAATAGCTCCAACTACCTTGTTGTTTACAACGCCCCCTTCACCACCAAAGTCCCTGACGGCAAAGGTGATGTTGGAGTATGTTGCTCCGCCTGCCGTTGTGTCACGGCTTTGGTAAATATCGCCTTTGGTAATAAAAAAATTTAGCAGACCACGGTGGATTTTCCGTTCGTCTGCTAAATATTTCATTAATCTATCATTGTTTTTGTCCGGTTTGGGAATTTCAAAAGTTTGACGTTACTTTTTATCACGAAAACCTTGTATGTCACTGTATAATGCGCCAGCACCATTTTTATTCGGGAACACATCTACAAATCTTCCACGGTTTAAGGCTACAACTGCATCCACGAATGTCATGCCTAAGTATTTTTGGCAAAAGGTTATGGCATTGCCACTTTCCCCTGTGGCAAAGTGTTTGAAGAGGTGGGGGGCGTGGGGGATTATGGCTATGGAATCGTTGCCGGAGCCCGTCCATCTGTGAGAACGGCCGGTCTGTTTTAGGGGCTGCCCGACGGAAGGAAGAAAATCCAGCAGACTTACATCGGCAGCGGCTTCAATCTCTTCTTGAGATAGTCGTGGGTGTTTGTTTGGGTTTGAGTTTAATTTTGGGCTTGAAACCGATTTTCCTTGTGTTGACGACAATACTGTTCTGTCCGATGGAGGGCTGTGATTAATCATTGTCATTTCCATTCCAAAAGTCATCTTCATCACCGTCCTTTTTCCTCTTGAACCAGCCTTTGCGTAATCCTAATAAAGCAATGCCGGCAAGGATGATTAATGCCAAGAATAACATTACAAATCCCCATCGAATGCCGCTACTTTCCGGGGCTTGGGGTAATGATTGGGGTTGCTGTTCTGTTATGTGGTAATCCTCGCCCTCTGTGTACTCCGGGACATTACGCTGGGCTATCAAAATAACATTACCCTCATCATCAAAGATAGTCACATCCCGTTCCAAACGGGCTATAAACTGCACTTCGTAAAGTACTGATGGGAAGTGCTGGAAGTTAAATAGCTCGCCCCTGTATATGGCTTGGGTTGTGAAGCGAGGTATGGTTGCAACGGAATACCAACCTTGATACGTAACAATGGCATTAAATATCGCATCATTCATGTCAACGCCAACATCAGCCGTTTCACCTGTAGCTTCGTATAGAAAGCCACTTATGGGCTGCCAGTCTATATTGGAGATGGTGAAGGCTATGCCGTCTCTGATAAAATACACTTCAAAGCCATTTGTGTCACCAAAGGAGCGACTGGGGTAAGTTCTTGTGTATTCTATGTAGAACCGCTCCCACTCCATAGGTGCCGGCATGGTGGCAAGGCTGCCCTCCACCAATTCAAGGATACCTGTATATCCTTCCAAGTTAAGCTCGTGAAAGGGTGCAAACAATGGCAGAATCTCACTTAGGTCGCTGGTGTAGGATATGGCTTCCACGATTATTTCGTGGTGACGAATGGTTGCGCCATCACTGTCCAGCTGTCTAAGGTATAGAAATTCAAAGGTCATCCCGTCCATTTCAAAGCCACCCAGCCTAATAACCTCTGGTGCATTAAATGGCAGGCGTATGGTTCGGGTTATGATGAAACTACCATCTGTTATCTTGTGTTTCTCGGATACAGCTGTTGCCCCGAAGTAATAAAGTTCCTCAATATTCGTTATTACTCTGGAATAGTTTGATGGATACAGGCGAGCCGCATAATCATGCGGCTCGTTACTAAGCTGGTTCACTTCTTCATCTTCACGGTCACTCTCTTCCTCTTCTTCAAGGTTGTCAATATCATTGCTGCTGTCTAAGGGTGGGGTGGGGTGGTCATAACTCTGTAAAAGCATACTTTCTTCATTCATCATCTTGTCACCTCGCTATTTTTGATTAGAGCGCAAGTCTGCGCCGCTTTCAATAAGGCAAATCCTCATCATCTATGTCGAAGTCAATCTCATAAAATGAATCATATGGGTCGTGATGGGGTTGCTCGTGTTGTGCTTGTTGTGGGCTGTCTTGGCTTTCGGTTTGAGCATCTCCTTGATTACTCCCTTGGTTTTGTGTAGGGACTGAATTACGGCACCCATTCTGGGTTGGTGCAACGTTGTTTTTGTTATCACTACGACTTTCAGAACTTGCACGACTTTCGGCAAAGTAGTGCTTTTCTGTGATGATTTCCATAACCCAGCGTCTAACACCCTCACGGTCGTCATAATGGCGTACTTGGATGCGCCCCACAATGCTTACCATTTGACCTTTTCGGAAATGCTTGCCCACAAACTCTGCATTTTTGCCAAAACAAATGCAGAGGATGAAGTCAGCTGCTTTTACGCCTGCTTCACGTTTTTCACGACTTATCTGCCTGTCCACTGCAAGGGTGTAGCGGCAGACAGCTTTTGGTTCTGCCGAGTTGGTGTAGTGCACTTCCGGGTCTTTGGTTAGTCTTCCCATTAAGGTTGTGTTGTTCATAAAAACCTCCTCATGTGTTATGTTTGTAATGAAACTCTTTGTAGGCACATCTAATCTGCTATTCATTGTTTTTGAGTTCAAGGTTTCCTCTGTGCAAGATTTCACAAACACTACGTTGTCCGCAAATTTCACATAACGCCTTGATGTCGGGATACATCTTGCAGGGTGAACCACTGATGAATTCCCAATAGTCAATACCCAAAGCTTCCAGGTGGTTTATAGGTTTTGCTTCAAAAGGAAAGGGATATCCCTCATATGCAACTCTGATAAAACTAATGACGCAATCTGTCAAGGGGGTAAATAACGCTGTTATGAACTCCGTATATCTTTGAACAAAATAATGCGACGGATTTGTAGTTCTTATCAAATCCGTCGCATTATACAATTGTTGAAATATTGTATGTTATATTATTTACTGCAAAGTCAAATGTTTTCATGAGCGAACTGATAAGCTATACCGCCAACACCGCATCATCAACATAAAGAAAAACGATTGACGAAAAAATATTTTCGGTGTGGGAGGTGTTCATATACCCATCATATTTTTCAATGGACTGTTGGATATTTCTTAACCCATAGCCGTGTTCTTCGCTGTTCTTTGTTGATGCAATTCGCTTTCTATCTTCGGCGGTATCGGTAGCATAAATAATTTCGCCGTTAAATGAGTTTTCAACTTTAACGAAAAGGCCGCCTTTGCCAAATTCAACATCCAGTTTAATTATCTTTTCGCTCGCTTTTGAAACAGCATCTAATGCGTTGTCCAATAAATTTCCAAGTATGGTTACTATATCGACAACCTCAACGTTCAGTTCCGGCGGAACAGCAACGCTTAGAACTTGTTTTCAATAAAATCCCAATCCTGCCGATATACAATATAAACAGGATGTGAAAACATATGAAATATCGCACCAAATATCCAAGCAACCTTACCACCAAGCAATGGAACTCCATAAA
>WQZZ01000102.1 GCA_009780485.1 Defluviitaleaceae bacterium
ACAATTTTACACAAAGCTTGGTAGGGGCTGGCATTGCCAGTCCCATGTCTGCTGGCACTTTCCTTCTAGGTTGGGCGTTATCGTCTGCATAAGTGGGACTGGCAATGCCAGCCCCTACCATGGTTGAGTATTTCTGTAGGATTGTGAGTGGTCGATTTTATATTTTTCAAAAGTAGTGACAAATGTCACTAGTGGGAAACGAAACCGAGGTGTATAATGAATTTACAGTCAACCAAGCAAGTGAAAAAACATTCTTAAAAAGTTTCAAAAGTAGTGACAAATGTCACTAGTGAAAGTTGGCTGTACCGTGTATAATAAATTTAACATTAAGAATTAAGAATTTTAGGAGGAAATTAAAATGGCAATGGTAAACATGAAAAATGTAATTAAAAGATATGGTGACTTTACAGCTTTGGACCACTTGGATTTGACTGTGGCAGAGGGCGAGGTACTTGGGCTACTTGGTCCAAACGGTGCGGGCAAGTCCACTTGCATCAAAACCCTTTGCGGTTTGATTGATGCCAACAGCGGTACGGTGGAAGTTTTCGGCAAAGCACAAAGTGTTAGCAACTTGGAAATTCGTCGCAACATCGGCTTGGTAACGCAAGAAATTACAGTATTTAGCGATTTGTCAGCTATTGAGAATTTACGTTACTTTGGTGGTCTATATGGCTTAAAAGGCAAGGAGTTGAATGACAATGTGGCAGAGATGCTAGACTTTGTAGGACTTGCTGACCGTGCCAAAAAACGCCCCAAAACATTCTCTGGCGGTATGCAACGCAGACTTAACATAGCTTGTGCCTTGGTACATAAGCCGAAATTGGTTATTATGGATGAGCCGACGGTTGGTATCGACCCCCAATCCCGTAACCATATTTTAGAAAGCACTAAGAAGTTAGCAGAAAAAGGTACAACAATTATCTATACATCACACTATATGGAAGAAGTTCAAGCGATTTGTAGCCGTATCTCCATCATGGATGTGGGTAGAGTGATTGCGGACGGAACAATTGACCAGTTGATGGGAAGTATCAAACATGAAGATAGAATACACCTAACCGCCGCAATGGCAAGCGACACCCTTACCGAAGAATTAAAGGCGATTGCTGGCGTTAAGTCCGTTAATGTAAACGGCAACCAATACCTTATCGTGTCGGGTGCTGGCAGTGGCAATGTAAACCGTATTATGGAAGTTGCCCAGCGTAATGGTGGCATTATGGGCTTTAGTGAAGAAAAGCCAAATCTTGAAGACGTATTTTTGACCCTTACTGGCAAAAAACTGCGTGACGACCAAGCGTAGGAGGTAGCCATGCGAGAATTTGCACATATTTGGAAGCATTACAACCAGCGAATGGCAACACGCCCCAGAAATTATATTTTATATCTGTTAATACCTTTAGTGATTATCCTTGCTAACTTTGGTGCAAATATTGGTATGGGTAACGCTGGGGACATGGCGATGATATTTGTGCCAGCATCCCTAATGGTACTCGCTTTCCAATACCTAACAAGCGAGATATTAATGTACAATGTGTTTACCACATTGCGTGGAAAAATGGCAGAACGGCTGTTTGCATCCCCTGTCAAACAATACACTTTTCTGACAGGGGCTGTGGCATCCAGTCTTATGCTTAACCTGCTACAATCAACGGTTATCATGGGGGTTATCACCATTGCTTTTGGCGTGGCTCTCGGCAATCCATTAACATTCTTCGGCTTCCTGTTCCTGACTGGTATCATTTCCCAGTTACTGGCAGCTTTGGTGGCACAAATCGCTAAAACCCGCAAGGCGGCGGATGGCATTTACACCATGATTGTGCTGGTTATGTTTATTGGTCTGGAGTTCGTACCAGTCACCCGCCCGATTTTCAGTTGGGCAACTCCGCTTGGTTTGGCGTGGCAAGGCATTGTCGCCAACATAAACGGTGAAACCACTGGGGTAGTTAAAATAGCAATTTTGGCAGGTTTCGCCTTGATATTGGCAACCGCCGTGGCAATTATCGGAAAAAGACGAAATACCATATAATGCCACACCCCGTCATTGCGAGAAGCGAAGCGACGAAGCAATCTCATCCCAATGACGAGCGAGGCAACATAATTTTGAGGAGGATTATTAAAATGAGAGAATTTTTGCATATTTATAAACATTATGCCATGCGTACCATGCGTAGGCCAATTAGCTGGGCTTTGTACCTTGGTTTGCCCTTAGGCTTGACACTTATAAACGTGATTGCAAACCTAGGGCTTGGACCTGGGCAACCTGGACCAGTTGGAATATTAGTTACCCTATTTATCCTGTCATTCCAATTTTTTAGCAGCGAAGTGTTGTATTATGAACTATTCACCACCCTTCGTGGGGACGTGGCAGACCGCTTATATATGTCACCAGTAACAAAAAACAAATTTTATGCAGGTGCAATTGCTTGGAGCTGGACTTTCAGCATTTTGCAAGCCGTAATAATATTTACTGTGGTTTACCTTGCTTTCCCAGATAATCCATACCCCAGCACTTGGCTGTTGGTGACAATGGTGCTAATTGTTTCGATACTTGCCCAGTTAAAAGGTGCGTTTATGCCATATATTGCTAAAACCCGCAAAGCGGCAGACGGCATTTCAGCGGCAATCTGCTTTGGTATGATGTTTCTAAGTGGCGGTTTGATGGTAAACTTCGGTGAATCTGACTTTGCACAGTTTTTGATGGGTCGTTCTAACCCCCTTGCCTTGGCATGGTCTGCTATCCAATGGGATATACAGTATCAACTTGGTACTAATGATGGAAGACATAGTGAAATTATGCTGAACATAGGAATTCTAGTAGCGATTACTGTTGTGCTATTCGTGGTGTTGATAGTCCTTGGAAGGAGACGTGCAAGATAATGACGGTTTTCAAATTCGCTTTGTTACGCAGTATGCGTCATCCAGTTTCACTGGTACTTAACACGGCTATCCCTATAATATTGATGTTCATCCCTGTGTTATGGGAGGAAAACGCTATGGGCATAAGCTTTGGTTTTTCCATACTTGCCTTCGTAATTATCTTTGGAGCGTTTACCATGTCTAAAAATATAATCGCTGACAAAGAGGACGGGGCGATAACCCGCATTTTGATGGGACCCGTCACCATGCGTAGCTATTTGTCACAAAACCTGTTATCGTCCATGATACCACTAATTACCCAATTGGTCGTAGTTGCATTACTTGGTATGCTTTTGAGAGATTGGTCATTCACTCTCGCCTTGGGTGTGTTTATAAGTTTTGCCGTTTTAACGGCGACTTGTGTGGCAATGGCATTTGCTTGGCAATGTTTGTTCAAAAATTCTGAAAACTCTACCACAGGTTTCAGCATCCTTGCAACCGTTATGGCGATGCTTGGTGGCTTGTTTATACCTACCAGCTTGTTCCCGGGTATATTGGAACATATAGGCGTAATTTTCCCATCATACTGGGCAATGCACAGCCTAAGGTATATCCTAACTTACGGCGAGTTTGTAAATAGCTTTTGGATTGGAATTGGTGCAATGTTACTCTTTGCAATCGCCTTCCTTTTATACGGTGGTCAGCGGAGAATTGTATAAACTTGCAAAATCGCTGGGCGGAGACTTGTTCTCCGCCTTTTAGTATTATGGTTGAACTTGCTAAAAGGTTGTGATATAATCCTAATAATGTTTTGATGCTTGTAATATTAAACTAGGAGATTTATATGATAAACCCCAAATTATGTTTTGGATTATTCAAAGTAGCAGGATTTCTTCTGTTGTTCCTTGACCTATTGACTGCAGGTGTGGAGATAACAGGGTTTTTCCTGTTTTTATTTTTGATTGTAATGACCCTTTTACGTTGGCGTTTTCCAAAGCTTGTTCCTAGCCTGTGGGCAGATGCGGTGGCTTGCTTGGTGGCAATGGTTTTTTGGGAATATAGCCCGATTCCTCTGGTAATACCATTGTTTGCTGCGATGTATTACCGTCATTACTGGGTCATACTTGTTGGTATTTATGCCGCTGTGTACGCCATTATGTTTTTCGACCCCACGCTTGCAGTTATCTTGGTTTTGTCTGCCGTAAGTGGTGCATTTCTAGGATTTTGGCAAAAAGGCATACAAGAGCAACAAACCACCCAAGACGAAACGACAGGCAGGCTTTACCAGCTACAAACCTTGCAAGGGGAACTTACCGCCGCCATGGCAAAAGTGGAGCAAATGTCAGCGGTTGCCGAGCGTACCCGTATAGCTCGTGACATCCACGACAATGCTGGGCATGATTTTGTTTCTGCTTACATTACCCTGCAATCTGCAAGGGATTTGTTTGATGATGCTGACCCTGACGCTTTGGAGCTTTACGATATGGCTATGGAAAAATTGGATGCTGGGGCAATTAAAATTCGTGAAGCAGTTCACAATTTATCCGCTGTCACAACGCTTGGCATTAGTCTTTTACAGGAGATGTGCGACAATTTTCCGTCAGCATTTAACTTAGAGTTTGAAGCATTTGGTGATACTAGCAAAATTCCCATGTACGCTTGGAATGTTCTGGAAGCCTGCCTAAGCGAAGGGCTAACCAACATAACCCGCCATTCACGGGCTACCCAAGTTACTGTAAATTTGGACGCAACGCCACATCTGGTTCGTCTTGCCATTGAAAACGATGGTGTTGTAAACAAAAATGCTCCTGTGGGCAGTGGTCTACGGAATTTGCGGCACAGGGTGTCGGCTGTGGGTGGCACAATTTCTACAAATTCGGGCAAAAAGTTTCGTGTTGTTTGTGTTATACCAATAAAGGAGGATGTTTCCAATGAGACTATTACTGGTTGATGATGATAAGTTAATTCGAAAAAGTTTATCAATAAACTTAGGGAAAGAACCCGATATTGAGGTTGTGGGAGATGCGGAAGATGGTGCAGAAGCCATAAAAATGTGCGACCAACTGACCCCCGATATTGTATTGATGGACATACGGATGCCAGGCACGGACGGCATAGCCGCCACCCGCATTATAAAGCAAAAGCACCCCCAAATCCGCATTATGATGCTAACCACATTTGACGACAAGCCCAACATCCAGCAAGCTTTGTCAGCAGGGGCGGACGGCTATCTTATAAAAACCGACAAAATCAAAGAAATTGCCCCCAAATTGCGATTGATGATGGCAGGGGCAGGGGTGCTTGACCCTGATGCTCTTAAAAAGTTGGCACAAGCAGAAAATCCAGCACTGGAGGATTTAACCCCAAGAGAGCGGGACATCGCAAGGCTGGTTGCCCAAGGTTTGTCCAACAAGGAAATTGCAGAGCAATTGTTTTTAAGTGAAGGTACTGTGCGAAACAACATCGTAACCATTATGGAAAAACTGGGCGTAACCAACCGCACCCAATTAGGTATGGCTTATTACCAAAATTAACCATATATATTGTGTGTGTTGTTAAAACTAATGCTTGCAAAGATGGGACAGGTGTGTTAGGATATTATCATATTAAAATCATCGGAGGTTTTACATGAGTATGCGCTGGTGTTTGAACGATTTGTACACAGGTTTTGATTCGCCAGAATTTTTGGCGGATTTTGAAGCCGCTAAAAAAGAAATTGTCCGCTTTACCAAATGGGCAGAGGAAAACTTTGCCAACATGGATAGGGCAGGGGAGAAGCTTACAGAGTGCATTAATGCCATCAATGATGGTAGCCGAATTATGGGCAAATTGATGAATTTTGCAATGCTTACCCGTTCTGTGGACGACAACAATCAAGATGCTAAAAAGTATGGCGATATGTTGCGTGTTGCTTTTGCTGATATGGCAAAGCCAAGGGTTATGTTTGAAGCATATGTGGGCAAGGTGGCTGACCTTGACGGTCTGATTGCCGCTAATCCCGTGCTTAAAGAACATGAATTCATTCTTGGTGAAATTAAAGCAAAGAACAAGTATCTGTTGCCACAGGGCGAAGAGGTTGTGTTTGCAAAGCTGAAGAACACAGGTAGCTCTGCATGGAATGACATGAAAGAGCAGTTGGCTGCCACCATGAAAATCCCTGTCGTTGTCGAGGGAGAGGAGAAGGTATTACCTTTGCCTGCTGTTCGCAATTTGGCTTTCAGCACTAATCCCGAAACCCGCAAAGCCGCTTATGAAGCGGAAATGAAGTCCTACGAAACCGTAGAAAAAGCTGTTGCTGGTGCCTTGAATGCAATCAAGGGTGAAGCGTTGACAAATGTAGCTTTGCGTGGATACGACTCACCTTTACATATGACCTTGGAAAATTCCCGCATGGAGCAAGGTACGCTAGATGCCATGATTTCTGCCATGGTTGACTTTTTGCCAAGTTTCCGTCGTTTCTACAAGAAAAAAGCCGAAATTTTGGGACATAAAAACGGTTTGCCATGGTACGATATTATGGCATCTATAAGCGAAGTTGACATGAAATTCACCTTAGAAGAAGGGCGTAAATTCTGTCTTGACAACTTCTATAAATTCAGCCAAAAAATGGGTGATTTTACCAAGCACGCCTTTGATAACAATTGGGTTGACAGTGAAGTGCGTGAAGGCAAGCGTGGTGGAGCTTTCTGCATGGGCATACACTCTATCGGGCAAAGCCGTATTATGGAGAACTTTAACGGCACTTTTTCCAATGTTACCACCACCGCCCACGAATTTGGTCATGCCTATCATAATTTGTGCCTAAAAGATAAAACCTTTATGAATGCCAGCTATACTATGCCTATCGCTGAAACTGCGTCAAATTTCTGTGAATCTATTGTAATTGATGCGGCATTGGCTGGGGCTGACGAAAAAACTAAGGCGGCAATTTTGGAGCAAGATTTGACCGATTCCATGCAGGTTATCGTGGATATTTACAGCCGTTTCTTGTTTGAAAAGCGTTTGTTTGAAGCCCGTGCTGGTGGTCCGTTGTCTGTTGATGAAATTAATGATTTGATGTTACAGGCCCAAAAAGATTCTTATGGTGACGGCTTAGACCAAAGTGTTTTGCATAAGTATATGTGGATAAACAAGCCACATTACTACTATGTTGACCGCAATTTCTACAACTTCCCATATGCCTATGGTTTGATGTTCTCTAAGGGATTGTATGCACAATATCTTGAGCAAGGCGAGGCGTTTTTAGAGAAGTACGACAACTTATTGGCGGCAACTGGCTCAGCTTCTTTGGAAGAAGTTGGGGATATGGCTGGCATTGATGTTCGTAAAAAAGATTTCTGGGTCAGCTCTCTAAAATTGATTGAAACTAAATTGGACGAATTTTGCAAGCTGTAACATTTATAACGGCTGGGTTTGCAGGTGACAAAGGTATATGTTGCCTGCAA
>WQZZ01000103.1 GCA_009780485.1 Defluviitaleaceae bacterium
AGAATTGAGTAGGATGTGATTTTATTACAATATCAATAGACCCCGTTAAGGTCGAAGAAAAGTTTGTTTTTATCCAGCTTCTGAACCTGTACTACTACGATTTTACAGAGTTTACAGATAACGACATAAATTCATATGGCTATTATGACCATCTGTATATTGACCATTTGTGGACAGAAGATAGTCGCCACGGCTTTTTCATTCGTGTGGATGGTAAGCTGGCTGGCTTTACAATTGTGAAACGTAATAGTGGCGGGGACTTTAGTTTCGTGGATGATAAAACCGCCCACCATATAAACCAATTTTTCATAATGAAAAAATATCGCAGAAAAGGCGTTGGGCAGTTTGCGGCAAAGGCTATGTTTGATAAATTTAGGGGGCATTGGGAAGTTTGCCAAATGAGTAACAACACCCCAGCCCGCAAATTCTGGAAGGGCATAGTTGCCGAATATACCCAGGACAAATATAGTGAGCATAGCAACGAAGCAGGAGATTGGGTAGGATTTACATTTAACAATAAGTAATAAAGGAGCAGATTATGCTAGATATAAACCAAATTATGCAAATTATACCCCATCGCCCCCCTTTTCTGCTTATCGACCGTGTGGTTGAAATGGAGGAGGGTGTACGGGTGGTTGCCCTCAAAAACGTGACAATGAACGAGCCGTTTTTTACAGGGCATTTTCCCGAAGAACCTGTGATGCCTGGGGTTTTGATTGTGGAAGCCCTTGCACAAACGGGGGCGGTCGGGCTTTTATCCATGGAAGCTTATAAAGGGAAAATCGCCTACTTTGGGGCTATTGACAAGGTTAAGTTTCGTCGCAAGGTTGTGCCAGGTGACACGCTAAGACTTGAAATGGAGTTTATTAAATTAAAGGGTATGGCTGGCACGGGCAAAGCCACCGCCTATGTTGGTGACGAAAAAGCCTGCGAAGCAGAAATCACTTTTTTCGTGGGTAAATAGACCATGGAACTTACGCCAATTTCTATTGATGTAGAGAAATATCCCGCAAAGTTTCGTGCCGTTTTACAAGATGCAAAGGTTTTTGACAGCAGTTGCTCGCCTCAAGCTAAGGTAATTTTCATTGACAAAGACGGAGGTTATTTCCTCAAAACTTCAGAAAAGGGCTTTCTGGAGCGGGAGGTTTTGCTTACTAAATATTTCCACGGCAAAGGGTTGTCTACAGGCGTTTTGGAATATGTCAGTGAAGAAGCAGACTGGATGCTGACAGAGAAAATACAAGGTGATGATTGTGTTGTCCTTAAATACCTAGGGCAACCAGAGCAACTTTGTGACACCCTTGCCGAGCTTTTAAGTCAGCTTCACTCTATGGATTATGCTGATTGCCCCATCAAAAACCACAGTCAACTTTTCTTTGAAGGTATGGAAAAAGGTTATTCTACTGGGCTTTTTGATAAACAGATGGGCGAGGAAAATTGGGGCGGATATTCCCGTAACTCGATTTACAAGGTTGCTAGGTCTGGGTTACATTTGTTGCAAAATGACACCTTGCTACATGGTGACTTTTGCTTACCAAATATCATCTTAGACAACTGGCGGTTTAGTGGTTATATAGACCTTGACACGGCGGGAGTTGGCGACCGCCACATTGATGTTTTCTGGGCATTGTGGACGTTAAATTTTAACTTAAAAACCAATAAGTATCGCCAAAGGTTCATCGATGCCTATGGGCGGGGTAACATTGACGATGAACGGTTGCGGATTGTATCAGCTTGTGAAGTGTTCGGTTAAAACGATTGCCGAATATAGAAAATTAAGGGGGTAAAATTATGTTTAATAAAATTTTGATTGCGAACCGTGGCGAAATTGCCGTAAGGGTTATCCGTGCTTGTAAAGAGCTGGGAATCGCCACAGTTGCGGTATTTTCTGAGGCTGATAGGCAAGCCTTACACGTGCAAATGGCTGACCAAGCCGTTTGTGTGGGTGACAGCCCAAGCCGTGAAAGTTATTTGAATATGCAAAATATCGTAACGGCAGCACTGCTAACTGGGGCGGAGGCTATCCATCCTGGTTTTGGCTTTTTATCAGAGAACACAGTGTTTGCTTCCATGTGTGAGGACGTGGGCATAAAGTTTATTGGTCCATCCGCTTATGCCATTGACGCAATGGGTAACAAGGCAAATGCTAGGGATGTAATGAAAAAAGCTGGCGTGCCTGTAATTCCTGGGACTGATGGCACTGTAGACAGTGTAGAAGAAGCTTTGAAATTCGCAAATGAAGTGGGCTATCCTGTGCTTTTGAAGGCTTCTGCTGGTGGTGGTGGTAAGGGCATCCGTCGTTGTGATGACGAGGAAGGTCTGCGTAAAGGCTACGAAGCCGCCAAAACTGAGGCACGCATGGCATTTTCTGACGACAGCATTTATATGGAAAAGGCAATTGTTGGGGCAAAGCATATCGAAATGCAGGTAATTGCGGACACCCACGGCAACACCATCCACCTTGGCGAGCGGGAGTGTTCTATGCAAATCCGCAACCAAAAGGTGGTAGAGGAAGCCCCCTCCCCTGTTATGAGCGAGGAACTTCGCAAGCGTTTTGGCGATGCAGCAATCAAGGCAGCCCAAGCGGTTGACTACGTAAACGCTGGCACGCTGGAATTTCTGTTGGATGCTAACGGCAAAGATTTTTATTTTATGGAGATGAATACTCGTATTCAAGTAGAGCATCCGATTACCGAAATGATAACTGGTTTTGATATTGTTAAAGAACAAATTAGTGTGGCTTGGGGCAACAAGCTGTCCATCACGCAGGAAGAAGTTGAGCTTTGTGGACATTCTATCGAAGCCCGCATAAACGCTTCTACCACTGGGCTTATAGAATATATGTTCCTGCCTGCTGGTTGCCTTGGACTTCGTGTAGATTCTGGTATTTACGCTGGATACGTCATGCCACCTCACTATGACAGCATGGTGGCAAAAGTCATCACCCACGGAAAAAACCGTGAAGAAGCCATTGCAAAAATGAAGCGTGCTTTGGATGAGATTGTAATTGACGGCATTGAAACCAATATCGAATTGCACCAAGAAATTTTGGAGTATCCAGAGTTTATAGCTGGCGACTACCACACCAAAACCCTTGAGGGTAAGTTGGGTATGCTGTAAAATAGAGTTTATAATCTAAAAAGAAAGGGGTTTGGGGCCATGAGTATTTTTAATCGCACGAAATATGTAACAGTACCCCAAGACCAGAGAGTTGCGACCGAGTAAGCGACAAACCGCAATAATTACACGGAGGACAAGATGACAATTGAAACACTTTTGAAAGGGTGGGAGAATAAGCTCCAAAAAGAAATGGATTTGAAACCCGCCATAGATGCTATGGGTGTAGATGCGCTTCTCGACGGCTTGCTAGCAAATGTTGGCAATCTTAATTCGCTGGTGCGGGAGAACGTGATGGTGGCTTTTGCCCATTTGGTTTGGGTTGAAAGAATACCTAGTAATGAGCAGTATCTTCGTACGTTAAATATCAGCCTTTCAGATGATTTCTTATTCAAAAATATTGATGAAGGGGAAAGCGATGCGTCTTTTTGCCGTGCTTTCGTTTCCCTTTTCGTTAGATGGATAATCAACGCTGATACAAAATTTGACTTACTAACCAACGACCAATATTTAGAGGCTCTGGACAGGGCTGTTGACTATATGGGTCAGGAAAATGATAGGCGAGGCTTTGTTTACGGCAAAGGCACAGTTCACACTGTAAATCACGGAAACGGAATGATGGTTGCATTTATCGAAAACCCCAAGTTTCCTTTGGATTACACAAACAAAATGCTTGATTGTGTTAAGCGTTTTGTTGTTAGCTACGAGCGTTTTGCTGGTTATGACTGGTCAGAAAATTTTTTGGCTCGCATAGTCGCATCCCTACTGGCGAAAGGTGTTGGAGAAGATGCCGTCAAAAGCTGGGTGGAAGGTTTAATGCCAGAGGTGACAGCCAATACTTATACTGACGAGCATTATTATTTTGTGCGTATCGGCACAAATATCCATCATTTTCTAATGTGTCTTTATTTCTTGTTAAAAGAGCGGGGCTTAAATGAAGGTTTGCGGGATTGGATTTCGCAATACACATCCGAGTTAATGAAAAAAGTTTATAGTTAAAAAGAAAGGGGCTTTGGGCCATGAATATTTTTAATCGCAAGAAATATGTCACAGTACCCCAAGGCCAGAGAGTTGCGGCCGAGGAAGCAGCAAACCGTGTACCCGATGGGATGTGGGTGAAATGTACTAAATGTGATAAAGTGGTATACAACAAACAGCTAGGGGAATATAAAATTTGCCCGCTGTGCGGGGGGTATTTCAGAATTTCTGCCCCCGAAATGATTGCCAATGTGATTGATGAGGGTAGTTTTGTAGCACATGATGTTGATTTAGTGCCAGAAAATCCCATTAACTACCCAGGTTATGAGGAAAAAATTGCCAAGCTTGGCGAGGATTTGGACATTAAAGAAGCGGTGGTGACTGGTCGTGGTAAAATCCACGGGGTTGACACCATGATTTGTGCCATGGATAGCCGTTTTATTATGGGTTCTATGGGTTCGGTGGTGGGTGAGAAAATCACCCGTGCTTTTGAAGCGGCTTTGGCGGACAAATTGCCAATTGTGGTGTTTACCGCATCTGGCGGGGCTAGGATGCAGGAGGGCATAGTGTCTTTAATGCAGATGGGCAAGGTTTCTGCTGCCGTTAAAAGACATAGTGACGCTGGGCTTCTCTACACTACCGTACTAACCGACCCAACAACTGGCGGAGTGTCTGCCAGTTTTGCCATGCAAGGTGACATAATTTTGGCTGAACCTAAGGCATTGGTCGGTTTTGCTGGTAGGCGTGTTATCGAGCAGACCATCAAGCAAAAGCTACCAGAGGACTTTCAGTCCGCTGAATTTGTGTTAGACCATGGCTTTATTGACAAAATTGTACCCCGCCCCGAAATGCGTGACACATTGGGCAAGCTTTTGAAAATTCATTGCCAAAAAACCACACCAGCCCCGCAAGACACTTCTAAATTTGAATATTATTGTGGCGGTGAGGGGGTCGAGCCTTATACGGCGGTGGAAATTGCCCGCAAGGTAACACGTCCAACAGGCAGGGACATTATCGACTATATGCTGACGGATTTTGTGGAAATTCACGGCGACCGCAATTTTAGGGACGACGGTGCAATTGTTGGTGGCATTGGTTATCTTAATGGTATGCCAATCACCGTGGTTGCTACCCAAAAGGGGCATAACCTTGAGGAAAATGTAGCTTGCAACTTTGGACAGCCCCACCCCGAAGGGTATCGCAAAGCTTTGCGGATTATGAAACAAGCAGAAAAGTTTGGGCGTCCAATCCTTACGCTGATTAATACATCTGGGGCATATCCAGCCGCTGGTGCAGAGGAGCGGGGTCAAGGGGAGGCCATTGCCCGCTCGTTATTGGAAATGGCTGGCTTTACTGTTCCTGTGGTTGCCGTCATTGTCGGTGAAGGCGGTAGTGGCGGTGCAATCGCCCTAGCTCTTGCCGACCGTGTGTTTATGTTTGAATATTCTATGTATTCAATTCTAAGCCCCGAAGGTTTTGCCAGCATTTTGTGGAAAGACGGCAAAAGAGCAAAAGAAGCCGCCGCCGTGATGAAGCTTCGCCCGACGGATTTGATGGAGCTTGGTATTATCGAAGGCATTATACCAGAAGTGGAAACTGGCTTTGAAAACGACATGGGTCATTCGCTTAATTATCTGGAAGACCTTTTGTTAAAAGAATTTGGAAAGCTGGGGGCATTGCCTTTAGATGAACTTCTGGATGGCAGGTATCAACGCTTCCGTAAATTTGGAAGTTATTAAATGCACAACACCGCACCCCGCCATTGCGGGCGGGGTTTGCATCAGCAAATTAACGGAGGGTTGCTAAATGTTTAGATTTGATGCCTTCACATTGAGATGGATTGCAATTATAGGGATGGTGTTAAACCACATCGTTATTGCTTGGTGGGAGATTATCCCTTTGTGGCTGGCAATTCCAATGTATGCCACAGGGGGTCTCACCTTCCCAATTATGGCTTATTTTGTAGTAGAAGGTTATAAGCACACATCTAACCTTAAAAAATATATTTTGCGGCTATTGATATTCGGGGTAATTTCTATCCCCTTCCACGTCCTCACCTTCGGCTTTCTAGGCTTAAACATTATGTTTACCATAATAGTCGGCATACTGTGTATTTTGCTTTATGACAAAATGAAAATTCGCCCGCTGTTTTGGATTCTGTTTGTTGTGATTGCCCTGCTTACAACCTTCCCTATTTTCTTTGACTGGGCGATTATCGGCGTGGTTGCGGTCTTGCTTACCCATATAATTAAAAACGAAAAAGCCCGCAGGATTGTACCCGCTGTTGTATCAGGTGTATTTATGCTTCTGTTTAGCCTGCTTGGCATTTTGGGAACAAGCACACCTTATACACAGGTAGAGATTGCAGGGTTGCCAGGATATGACATAGAGCTAATGGTTGTATCAACGGTGTTTATTGTTGGTTGTTTGGTGGCGGCTTTTCTTTTGAAAAACTTTAACGGTCAGCGTGGAAAAAGAATGAAATGGCTGTTTTATTCTTTTTACCCCTTACATTTAGCGGTTTTAGGGATTGTTGCTTTGTTAATGGGCTGGGTTGACTTGAGTGTGTTTACCCTACCCTTGCCATAAGGAGAAAATATTTATGAGTATTCATTATTATTCAGGCTTTTTTGAAGCGGACTTACCTACAAAAATGGCAGAATTATTACGTATCGACATAATTAACAAGAAATCCATTGTAGTGATTGCAGGCTTTGGAAACTGGCTTCCTAACAAAGACCCTAAGGTAGATTTGAGTTTCGCAAAAGATGAGTGGCTTGACCCTGCTGGTATTGCATTTGACGAATATCACCTAATTAATTCAAGCACCCCAAAAGAAGAAGCACATATATTACTTCGTAACGCTTCCGTTATTTTGCTTCAAGGTGGATATACAACTTTGCAAAATGCTTTTTTAGA
>WQZZ01000104.1 GCA_009780485.1 Defluviitaleaceae bacterium
AGCGACCCAGATGGTTTGTCTGAGAAGTTTTATTCTTTTATTAACATTAATAGTTGCATAACTCGCTTTTTTACGGTTGAAGCAAGGGTCGATAAGCATTAAGTCCCACGATAATTCTATTTTTATATTGGAGATGAAAGATTTTGGGTATTGAATTAAAACCAATAAGAAACCTTGTAATGGTTTCGATTATACTACATTTAGTAGGCTTGTTTGTTTCAACGGTTATGCTTGTTTTTTTACAAAGACCACTTTGGTCTCTTTTTACTGGTCAAGTTTTTCCTGAAGAAGCCACATTATTTTTCCCTCCAGCAATAGTGGTTGTGCCTATTATTGCAGTCTTTATTTTGCATTGTGGTTTGACGATGGGATTTTTAAGGATGGTTAATCATGCAGATAGCAACTTAAAGCAATTTAGCATTTTCTCTATACTTGTACTAGTTGCCGTGTCCATTGTGTTTCCGATAATATCTTTTGCTTGGAGTTATTTGCAACAATCTCTAATTGCTCATAGTGTGCCAACGGGCGATGAGTTTTTGGCGTTTATTGCAACACAACAGTTGATGGCTTTTGGTTTTGTAATTCGCAGTATTTCAATATCCATACTATTAATAGCCGCATCTATGTCATGGTATTATTGCTTCACCAAAAAGACCGAGAATAGAGAAACCAGCACATAAAATTAAAGAGCCACACCTTAACATAAGGTGTGGCTCTTTAATAATAAAGCGTCAATGCCTATTTAATTTTGAACAGACGCTTAGCGTTTTCTGTAGTTATATTTGCCACATCTTCTTTGGTTGTCCCCCAAATCTCCGCTACCTTTTCGGCAATGTATATAAGGTTTCGGCTGTCGTTGCGTTGCCCACGATTGGGGTCTGGGGACAGGTAAGGGCAGTCAGTTTCCAGAAGCAGACGGTCCCTAGGGGTAATTTCTACCACCTCTCGCAGGGTGGGGGCGTTTTTATAAGTCACAACACCACCAACGCCAATATGCCAGCCTAAATCAATGTATTTCTGGGCTTCTGCCACGCCAGAAGAAAAGCAGTGCATAACACCGCCAACTTTTTCACCAGCACCGCTTGATGATAGGATTTTGAAGGTATCTTCCGCCGCTTCACGGCAGTGGATTATTACAGGCAGTTGCAAATCCAGTGCTAAATCCAATTGTTCCTCAAAACGCTCACGTTGGACATCCCTAGGGGAATGGTCATAATGATAATCCAGACCAATTTCGCCAATCGCAACCACATTGGGGTCTTGTGACATCTTGGCAATAATTTCTAGATCACGATAACGCAAATCTTTTGCGTTATGGGGGTGAAAACCGAGGGCAGCGTAAACATAAGGATATTTTTGGGCAAGCTCTAATGTGGTTCGGCTGGTTTTCATGGATGTGCCAATGTTTAGAATGTAATCAATACCAGCCTTTGGCAAAATGTCGTCCAAAAGCTGGTCACGGTCTTTGTCATATTGTTCGAAGTCATAGTGGCTGTGGGTTTCAAAGTACATTTTTTATTCATCCTCTTTCTCATCGGGTTCTTTGACAAAGGGCAGGGCGTAAAAGCCTGCCATTATAAAATTAGAAGAAAATATACCAATCAATATAATATCTAGTAAAAAAATACCAGCATTTCCGCCGCCCGCTGGAACTATTATCAAAAAGTTTATGGGCAACCAAATAACTAGAGCCACCCCGCCAACGATTAAATTGAAGAAAAGCCCATTGTGCTTTACTTTCCATTTATTTTTAACAATTTTGCGTATACGCCAAGAAACAATCCACATAATACACGCCACAAAGACATATAAAACAATCATCGCTACAAAAAGTTCCATTTTGCCCTCTTTCTGCTCATCATTGGTGACTAAAACAACTTCTCTGGGTAATGCCCACTGGCAATCATTTCTTCAATTGCCTTTTGTGCAACCGCTAAATCCTCTTGATAGGTGACACCCATCCATTTATCGTCTACTGGCAAAACCTTCATTGTGGCTGTGCCAGCGTTGATTAGTTTACCTACGGTGGAATTCAAAAAATACTCCGCCTTTGGGTGGTCTAAGTTAGTTTGCAAAAAACTTGCAAAACCTTTGCCAATTTCATCAAAAATGGCGGGGGTGAAAGCAAAGGCAAGCATATTTACAATGGTATCCCGTTCTAAGATTTGGAAGGCATCGTTACAGACATTGCCTATACCCTCTGGACGCACCTCGATTTTTAACATCTCTTGGATTTTAGTTAGGTAGCCGTTCTCGGTGGTGCAAACCGCACGGGAAACGCTTCCATGTTCTGACACGGTTTGGTAAAGTTTATGACCAGGCATGGCAAAGCTGTATTCCCCACCTTTATCGGTGGTTAAAAATTGAAACATGGAGCTAAATACCCCACGTCCATAAAAATCGTCTGCAGAAATTACCATAAACGGTTCTTTGACTGTGTGCCTAGCCGCCCATAGAGCGTGGGACGTTCCCCAAGGGCGTTCCCTGTCTGCTGGGACTGCAAACCCGCTGGGTAAATCGTCAATGGTTTGCAGAGCAATTTCTACAGGTACATCCTTAATTTTTGCAGTAATGTCCTTCAAATCTTGCAAAATAGCAGGCTTTGCCACAAAAACAATTCTGTTGAATCCTGCCCTTATGGCATCATAGGCAGAAAAGTCTGCGATAATTTCCCCATGCCTGCCAATTGGCGTGATTTGCTTGGGTCCTCCAAAACGAGAACCCAAGCCTGCCGCCAAAACTACTAATGTTGCATTCATGTAATTGCCCCCTAAAATCCATCAATAATATTTTTATCTAGGGTGCGTAAAATTTCTACAGCAAGTTTAACGCCATTTTTATAGTCTGGAAGATATGCAATAGAATTTGGGCTGTGAACATGACGGGAAGGGTGGGCGATTATAATATTAGGCACACCCATTTGTGACACTTGATAAGCAGAGCCATTGGTAAAACCACCTGTACGTACTGACTCTTGTACAGGGATGCCCTTTTTCTCTGCCACATCCAAAGCGAGGCGAATAAAACGTGGGTGGGTTATCATACCAGGGTCTATATGGCGAAGCATTGGCCCTTTTTTTAGTGCCGTCTGTATCATTTCTGTAGGGGCAAAGGTGTCATCTGCTGGTGTACCCTCAAAACAAATTGCAACATCTGGCTTTACAACATTTGCTACAACCTTTGCGCCACGCATACCTACCTCCTCTTGGGCAGACAACGCACCAATTACGTTAATGCCAAGCTTTTCGGTGGCAACTTGCTCTATCACTTCGATGACGGCTGCACAACCTAGACGGCAGTCAAACGCCTTACTCATCATTATGTCGGTGGCTTGGTTATAGTTAAACTCACCAAAAGGTACAATTGGGCAGGCGACACCAATGTGATATTTTTCCATAACTTCTTCTTTAGAAGTTGCACCGATGTCGATAACCATGTCAGTTACTTTCAAGTCGCTTTCGTTGCCACCAAAATGGGGTGGGCGGGATGCCACAACGCCATATACAAACTCACCTTTACGGTTTTTGATAACCAGTTTTTGGGCAAGAAGCACAGGGGGCGACCACATACCGAGGGGCATAAATGTCAGCGTGCCGTTGTCTTTGATGGCTTGCACCATCATGCCAACCTCGTCACTGTGTGCATCCACCAACACCGTCGGCAAATCTGGATTAATGCCACCTTTTGGGTAAAAATACAGGTTGCGCATACTATCCTCAACAATTTCAACACTGTCGGGGGCGTATTTGCGGGCAACCGCCACCACATCATCCTCAAAACCAGGACACCCAAATGCACTAGTCAAATCTTTAATCAAATCAACAGAATTAATTTTGCTCATATAAATTCATCTCCTTGAGATTTTTTGTCTTATGTAACCAGTCCATTATACATCAAAAGCAAAACTGTGTCAAATATATTGTGAAATTTGGCGGGATGTGTTATACTTGTACAAAGCAATCATTCTTGATGATGGGAGATAAAATGGTATGGAAAACAAAAAATATAATTTCAAAAATTTAGAGAGTAAGTGGCGGGCAAAATGGCAAGATGTAGATATTAACCCACCCGACCCCAAAAAACCGAAACAGTACATTTTGGATATGTTTCCTTACCCTTCTGGGGAAGGGCTTCATGTGGGGCATTGGCGGGGCTATGTGCTGTCTGATGTGATAAGCCGCCACAAGTTGATGCAGGGCAATTATATCATCCACCCTATGGGTTGGGATGCCTTTGGCTTGCCTGCCGAAAATTTTGCTATTGACAACAACACCCACCCTGCAAAGGCGGTGGAGGAAAGCATTAAAATTTTTAAGCCCCAATTGGAAGCAATCGGTGCGATGTATGACTGGGAAAGGGAGCTTAACACCACAGACCCAAATTTTTACAAATGGACACAGTGGATTTTTGTGCAAATGTTCAAAAAAGGTTTAGCTTATGAGAAGGAGATGCCTTTGAATTGGTGTCCCGCTTGTAAGGTGGTGCTTGCCAACGAGGAGGCGGCAGGGGGCGAATGTGAGCGTTGTGGTGGTGTCACCAGCAAGCGAAATTTGCGTCAATGGATGCTAAAAATTACCGAATATGCCCAGCGGTTGCTGGAGGATTTAGACGGACTTGATTGGCCCGAAAAGGTTAAACGTATGCAGGCGGAGTGGATTGGCAAGTCCCATGGTGCTAAAATTGATTTTGCCATAAACGGCAGGGATGAAAAAATAACCGTGTTTACCACCCGACCAGATACCATTTGTGGTGCGACCTTCATAACCCTTGCCCCAGAGCATGAATTGGTGCAATCCCTAACCGCAGACGAACAGCGTGAAGTTGTCGAAGAATATGTTAGAGAAGCTGCCACCCTGTCCAATGTTGACAGAATGGCAGCCAAGGAAAAGACTGGCGTGTTTACAGGGTCTTTTGCCGTTAATCCTATTGACGGCAACCAAATGGAGATTTGGGTGGCAGATTATGTCCTTGCCGACTACGGCACAGGGGCTATAATGTGCGTGCCTGGACATGACGAGCGGGATTTTGAGTTTGCGAAAAAATATAACCAGCCAATACCCCAAGTGATTTCTGAAGATGGTAGCCAGATGGAGCTAACGGAGGCTTATACAGGGGACGGGGTTTTGATAAATTCTGGAAAATACAATGGTTTGACTTGTGAAGAAGCCAAGGAGCAAATTGGTATTGATTTGGAAAAGGCTGGCATCGGGAAAACCACCACAAATTACCGTTTGCGGGACTGGGTTTTTAGTCGTCAGCGTTATTGGGGTGAGCCTATCCCCCTAATACACTGCGAAAAATGCGGAGTTGTGCCTGTGCCTGATAAAGATTTGCCTGTCACCCTACCCCATGTGGATAGCTACAAACCTACCGATACAGGAGAATCCCCCCTTGCGTTGATTGAGGATTGGGTAAATACTTCTTGTCCAGAATGTTCTGCCCCTGCTAAGCGGGAAACTAACACAATGCCCCAATGGGCTGGTTCATCGTGGTATTTTTTGCGTTATTTGGATGTAAATAACAATAACGAGTTAGTAAGCAAAGAGAAGTTAGCCCCTGTGGACTATTACGTGGGTGGGGTAGAACACGCAGTTTTGCATTTGTTGTACGCACGTTTTTACACTAAGTTTTTGTATGACATTGGTGTGGTGGACTTTGAAGAACCATTTATCCGCCTGTTTAACCAAGGCATGATAACTAAGGACGGCAGTAAAATGTCAAAATCTAAGGGTAACGGGGTGTCGCCAGACGGAGTTGTAGAAAAATATGGAACAGATGCTCTGCGTATGTACATCCTGTTTGTGGGACCTCCAGAACTGGATGCGGATTGGCAAGACAACGGTCTTGAGGGGGTCTACCGTTTCCTTAACAAGTTGTGGCGTTTGGTTGTAGAAAATCTTGACAAAACAATCAGCACCACCCCAGAACTTGAGAAAGTGCGTCACAAAATGATAAAAGATATTACATGGCGTTTGGAGAATTTGTCGCTGAACACTGCTGTTTCGGGGTTTATGGAGTATACAAACACCCTAACTGAAATGGCACGGGGCGGTGGAGTGGACAAAGAAACACTGAAAGCCATTGTGACAATGATTGCCCCCTTCGCCCCCCATACCGCTGAGGAACTATGGGAAACCCTGGGACATAACATCACCGTATTCCACCAATCATGGCCACAGTACGATGAAGCCAAAACCGTGGATGATACCATTACCATGGTTATTCAGTTTAATGGAAAATTGCGGGGTGAAATGCAAGTGTCAGCAGACATCTCGAAAGACGATGCTCTAATGCAAGCAAAAGAAGCCGTTTCTGAAAAGCTGGCAGACCAGCAAATTGTCAAAGAAATTTTTGTGGCTGGCAAACTTGTTAATTTCGTGGTGAAACCTAATAAGTAGGTTTTGGTCAGCCATCAGGGGGTCAATATGGGTGATTATGTGGTGTTGGAAGGGATGATTTCGATTGTGACGGCACTTGAATGTGGCAACCGCACAATCGAAATCATTTGGATAAAGGATAAAAAGAAGCATGATAGTCAGGCGTTTTCAAAGCTACTGAAATTGGCGAAAAAGCACAATGTGACGGTTGAATATATGCCTTATAATGAAATAGAAAAGCATTTGCATGGCAAAACAAGCGGCGGCATTATTGCATTTGCATCTGAGAGGCATTTTACAACGGTCGATAAAATGTATTTGGAGGGGCAACCTTGCCGATGGGTTGCCTTGGAAGGTTTTGAAGACCCTTACAGCTATGGCAATGTTGTGCGTACGCTGTATGCCGCTGGTTTTAATGGGGTACTTACCCCACGTAGTTCGTGGAACAAAGCCGACACACTTTTGCTAAAAGCATCTGCTGGTGCAGCGGAGATGATGCCAACAGCAATAATAAATGATTACGATGAGATTATTGCCTTTGCCAAACAAAAAGGTCTAAAAATCATATGTGCGGAGCAATCACAATCCTCCGTTTCTTTGTATGATTTGCAAATCACCCCGCCCTA